>JAHJTR010000063.1 GCA_018829865.1 Patescibacteria group bacterium
TGGTGGAGATGCCGGGAGTCGAACCCGGGTCCAAAGGTGCAGACTTCAAGCGTCTACTGTTATAGTTTCGCTTAATTTGTTTAACGCCATCTGTAAAATAAAAGCAAAACACAAACATTACAGCTGGCCCCTTCTATAATGATTTAAGAATATAACTAAAAGAAAATTAAATCCCGAGCTCCATGCCTTGGCACCTTAATATCTTATGGAGTATCAGATATCTTGATGTGACCGCGAATTGGCGGTCAAAGAAACTAAGCAACTAAAGCTAATTCTCTTTTGGCTCCAAAAAGAGCTTTAAGAGCAGCAACAGTGTTAGATTCTTCGGTAGTGTCATTTTTAGCACTTAAGAAACGCTCTGACGGATTAAGGTGGGACAGAGCAACCACCTAACAGCAACTTGAGAGACCGAAATCACCCTTGTCGAATTCCATTACATCCCCAATTTTAAAAGAGCTAGAATACAGTATAACAATATATCGAAATATAGCAAACAACGTTTATAAAAAGCCATTCCTCTTACTTCTTCCCCTTCTTCCCCGGCACAAGCCTCTTCACACAATCCTCAAGCTCTTCAAACCAATTCACCCCAAGGTCTTTTGTTTTAATCTTCAACTTAGTCCCACTAATAATCCATTTCGGACTATACTCCAAAAGCTTAAATATATGCTCAGGCTTCACCTTTTTACTCACAGTAAGCACAATCTCCCTCCTCTCATCATCATGAATATTCTCAGCTTTCACATTAAGCAAATTCGCCTGTTTCGCATAAATCTTCATCTCAAGCACCTTAAACAAATTCAAAACCTCAGCGGGCATTTTCCCAAACTCCTCAACCATATCCTCATTGAGTTCATTTAAATACTCAAAATTATCAGCCCCCGAAAGTCTCTGATACGCATTAATTTTATCTTTCGAGCTCACAATATATTCATCGGGGATGTACGCAGACACCGGCAGTTCAATCGCAACATCGCGTATTTCTTCTTCATCCCCTTCTTTAACAACATAACCTTCTTTTTGCTCATCAACCGCTTTATTAAGCATTCGAATAAAATGACTCACTCCCACAACATTAATCGCCCCGTGTTGATTAGCCCCTAAAATATCCCCCGCACCACGAATTTCTAAATCCTTCATCGCAATCTGGAAACCACTACCAAGCTCACTCGCTTCCACAATCGCCCGCAGTCGCTTTTTAGCATCAAGCTTAAGCCGCTGCGCATGATACAAAAAGTAAGCAAAAGCCTGCCGTTTACCACGTCCAACTCGCCCACGCAACTGATAAAGCTGCGCCAAACCAAATTTCTCAGCATTATTCACAATCAAAGTATTCGCATTCGCCAAATCAATTCCGTTTTCAATAATAGTAGAAGTCACAAGCACATCATATTCACCATTCTTAAAAGCAATAATCCTTTTTTCAAGTTCATTACTGCTTAATTTTCCATGAGAAACAATAAACCGCACATTAGGGCACAAACTCCTCAATTTATCAGCAAAACCATCTATCGTCTGCACACGATTATGCAAAACATAAACCTGCCCCGTCCGCTCAACTTCACTATAAATTGCCTCTTTAATAAGCTCCATCGAATATTTACGCACTTCGGTAATCACCGGAAGCCGCCCCGGAGGAGCAGTCGTAATAGTTGTAATATCTCTAAGTTTATTCAAACTAATATTCAAAGTTCGAGGAATCGGAGTCGCTGTCAATGTAAGCACATCCACCTCCGCCCGAACTTCCTTGAGTTTCTCTTTTTGCTTCACACCAAATCGCTGCTCTTCATCAATAATCACAAGCCCCAAATTTTTAAATTTAATATCCCCTTGTAATAATCTATGTGTCCCAATCACAACATCCACCTCTCCTCTCTCCAGTTTTTTTATAATCTCTTTCTGTTCTTTCACAGTTTTAAACCGACTAAGCATCTCAATCCTCACATTAAAAGGCTCCATCCTTTTACAAAAAGACCTAAAATGCTGATCAGTCAAAATAGTAATCGGCGACACAAGCGCCGTCTGCTTCCCATTCAAAAACGCCTTAAAAGCCGCCCGCATCGCCACCTCAGTCTTCCCAAATCCAACATCACCACAAACCAATCTATCCATCGGTTTATCTGTTTCCATATCATTAAGCACATCACAAATCGCCTTAATCTGCCCGGGAGTTTCCTCATAAGGAAAAGTCTCCGCAAACTGCCCCATCAACTTCTCCTCACTCTTATACGCAAACCCTTTAGCCATTTCGCGCTTCGCATAAAGCTGCAAAAGTTCTTTCGCAATTTCCTGAGTCTCTTTTTTAACTTTCTTAGTAATTGTATTCCACTCAGTCGACCCCAACCTAGTAAGCCGCGGCGGACTCTCGTCAGCCCCAATGTATTTATTAATTTTATCCGCCTGATCAATCGGCACATAAAGCTTATCATTTTCCGCATACAGCAGCCTCATATACTCACGCGTAATCTCATCCACAGTTTTCTTCTCAATCCCCCCAAATCGCGCAATCCCATGATCCGCATGCACCACAAAATCATTAATTTTCAAACTCGTCAAAAAATCCAAATACACTTTTTGCGTAGAAATCTGTTTTTTCTGAGTCTTAAAAGTCGCAACAATTCTATCCGAGAAAACCATTATTTTTTTTCGCGGATTCTGAAAGGAGTGAGGCAGAACCGAATCTTTATCCTCCGACACAAGTTTTATAGGATGGCGATCATCATCTTTAAAATCCCCAAGCTTCTCATCATAAACCAAGTTTTTTTCTTCAAATAATTTCTTAAGATCATCGGCATGCTTGGTAAAAAGCATCATTCTCCACCCCGCCAAATATCGCTCATGTATATTATCCACCATCTCTAAAAGATTCTGATAACGAAGAACCGAAAGATATTGCCCATGAACATTCCATTCATCATCTTCGGCAAACGAAGTAAAAGTTAAAATATTCGATGCCTTATTTCTCCTCTTAAAAAACTCTTCAAAATCTGCAAAATACATTTCCAAAATCTCCAACTCATCATCAATAATCAAAGAATCATCAGGTAGAAACTCCAAAAAGTTACTAATATCTTTTTCACAAAAAACCGGATAAATACTAATTTTCTTAAAGTTTTGCACAACTTTTGCAGAAATTTGTTCAAACTCTGCAATTCCCTCAATGTGGCCAAACCCCAAGGTTAACTGAATCGGGTTGTCCATATTTACGGGGAAAATGTTCAAAACTTCGCCTTGTTTATGGTAAGTCCCCTTCTCTAAATGTTTATCGTCAGACACCTCATATCCCAAGCTAATCAAATCCTCAAAAATATCGGAAGAACTTTCATCCGCCCCACATTTAAAAGTAATTATTTTTTCCTTAAGATCAATTTTATTCGGCACTTGTTGAAGAAGATTGAAATAAGGAGTTACAACAATTTGATTCCCCTGTTCCATAAATTTAGAAAGCGACTCAATTTGATTAACCAAATTTTGAGGAGTATTAATGTGCTCCTCATTCAGCTCAAGACTATGTACAGGATAGTCACACATCGTCTGTAGAGCCCTGCTAACATTCTCTTGCTCAGTGCGATCATTAACAATCCACAAAACCTTTTTAAAAGGATTCTCGCGCAATAAATTTCCCACAACAAAAGACTTCGACATAAAATTACCAAAACCGGAGGCCGAAACCTTTTTATACTCTTTAAATTTGTCAGCAATATCTTTCCCGTCCAAAACAGGGAAAATACGCATCAAGTTACGTTTGTCCTTCAAAAGATATTAATTTGTTAAACTTTTAACGGCATTATTATATGAATAAAGTCCTTTTTGTCAATTGCCTTTACTATTACCGGTGACAATTTATCATTCATTTCAAAGCTTACATCGTCCTCATCTAAAACCTGCAAAATATCTAAAAGGTACTGGCTATTTAAAGCAATGTTATTACTTTCGCCGGTCAATTCCCCTTCTAAATCCACTGTACCTTCACCAACTTGTGTCTCATCAGTATGTAAAACCATCTTCTTTTCGTCTACATCTATTTTAGCACAATTATTATCAGGAACAAAGAGATTTACCTTTTTTACAGCCAAAATAAAGTCCTCGCGCTTCAATTTTATATTCGACTTAATTTCACTCGGAATAATTTTCTCATAATCCGGGAAACTCCCCTCAATTAATCTTGATGTTAATTCAATATTTCCCACATTAAACATCACCTGATTTTTAGCAAAAGTTATATCAACATTTTCGTCTTCAGCCTTCATCAAAATCTTCCCAAGCTCCAAAATAGTCCGAGCGGGAATTATACAACTAAGTGGATCTTTAATCTTATCAATAAGCTCAAATTTCGTTTCAGAAAGCCGATAACTATCAGTAGCAACCATTTTAAAAACATCAGCTTGCAAATCAAAAAACACTCCTGATAAAACAGGTCGAGCCAAATTATTTGAAGCCGCGAACGCCGTCTTGTTGATCATACCAAGCAATATTTTCGCATCAATACTAAATTTCCCAAGCTTTTCAATTTTAGGAATAATAGGAAACTCATCAGGTGAAATACCCTTAATTTTAGACTGCGAAGATTTCGACTTAATCGTAATTGTTTCACCTGAAGCCTCATTAATTTCAAGCTTTTGATTTTCCAAAAGATTAATATAACTGGTCACAAGCTTAGCCGGAATTGTAATCCCCCCTTCGCTTTTAATTTCCGCCGGAATACTAACCTTTATCGCAATTTCCAAATTCGTTGCAATCATCACAGCTTTCTTCTCCTCAAGCTTAACTAAAATATTATTCAAAACCGGCAAAGTATTATTCGGACTAATTGCTTTACTCACAATATTCAAAGCTTCCGCCAAATCCGATTGTTCACATAAAAATTTCATAACGTTTGATTTTATCTAATGTACTAAGATTATATTTTTATTTCTCTTATTAGCAATGTTATTTTATATATTAATATATATAGTATTAAGTAGTAATTAGAGGAGGGGTGCTTTTTTCATTAAAACATTGCCCTATCTGTTTAAAACCACATAGCTTGTTTAAGCCATCACCACTCAAAAACAATGATCTCTAAGCCAATAAAATATTTCTGCAAAAGATGTGTAAAACCCCTAACATGTTTTATTATCTGTATACAAAATGTTTAAAAACTGTGCAGAACCATCCCCTCCCCCAACACTTATTAACATTCCCAATGTAAAACAAATCCCCCCAAAACCACTTCCTTTCGCACAAACAAACCCAAACCACCCCAAACCACGGCCCCATCACCAAAACCACCAAAACGTGCAAAACCCCTCAAAAATCATCAACATTTCAACAATTAAATGTGCAAATGTTATACACAAACCAAATAGACATAATGTGCATTAGTTTGTAAAAGAGCCCTCTTTTTTAATCGAGAGAAAAAATATTAGTGATTAAAAAACACAGATCTTTCACAACTATATTTCAAACTCTTCAAAATTATTGTTCTCAATGTCTTTAATCACATAGTCTAGATTCTTATTTATTTGAGAAACAACATTCGGATTTTCAGGAGACATATTCATACCTATTTTTTTATCTTTTTTTAATCGAATCAAAAGTGGCACAACTTTCGTATTCTCTAACACAAAAAAGACAATCATTCGGCCCTTAACCTTTGATCCAATTCTAACCTTAAAAAAATGAAAGCTTCTATCTTTCTTTGATATAGATATCTTCTTACCCAACCCTTTGGTTATTTTTTTCGCACCGGCAATCAAGTCATCAATACTAAAATATTTTTGATTCGGTTTATATTCATGTTTTGCAATATATTTGCTTAGTAATAGCATTTTATTTTAGTAAACTTGCAAGTTTTTCAGCCTTTTTATTAATTGAAGAATCTTTAAACTGAATCTCTTCTACTTCATTGGTATGAGTTACTATTCCCAAAGATATTTTGTCTTCTACAAAAGCTTCCATCGAAAAAACAAATAAAGATTTTAGAGTTATTCCTTTTTCCTTCGCCTTTTCCATAGCTCTTTTTTTAAGTGAGGTATCTGCAGTAAATGAAATTTGAGTATTCATAATTAAAACATTACATCTTAAAACTATTTATATTATAGTTTAAAACTATAAATTAATCAATTTACAAAAAAACATATTCGAAACTTAACAGGACGACATTAAAAAAAATAAAATATTTCCACAGCCGAATCATGGCATTGAATAAATCAACGTCTTTTTTAAGAAACCCACGCAAATCCCCTTCAGCTAACCTACCCCGTCACAATAATCGGCAACACAAGAGGTCTACGATCAAGTTGTTTATGTGCATTCCGAGCAATACTCCCGGCAACAAACTTCTTCAAATCATCCCAACTAGCCTTAGGATCCTTTTCTAAAAGCGCTTCATAAGCCTTTTTACTCTCAGTAACAATCTCCTTCTCAATTTTATCCGTCTCTTTCAAATACAAAAACCCCCTACTTATTAACATAGGCGTTTTTATAAGTTTCTTAGTCGTTTTATCCGCCTTAAAAAGCACAATAGCAATCCCATTCTCCGCCATCTCCTGCCTTTCCTTAATAACAGTCGCACTTGTATCTCCAATCCCAAGCCCATCCACAATTACATATTTACTCTCAACCTTCTCCTCTTTAAGTTTAACCTTCTCATTATTAATCTCAATAACCGAGCCATTATCAGCATAAATAATATTCTCTTCTTTAAGCCCCATTTCAATCCCAAGTTGCCCATGAGCCTTCCTCATATAAAGCAGCCCATGCACAGGAATCAAATTTTTCGGCTTAACCAAGCTCAGCATCAGCTTCAAATCCTCTTTTTTTCCATGTCCTGAAGTATGCACATCCATAATATTATTAGAGATCACATTCGCCCCCAAGTAACAAAGATTATTAATAGTGGCCGTAATCGCCTTCTCATTCCCAATAATCGGAGATGATGAAAGCACAATAGTATCATTTTTCTTAATTTTAATATGAGGATGATCAGCCGCCGCCATTCGAGTCAAAGCCGAAACAGCCTCACCTTGGCTACCGGTAGTTAAAATTAGAGCATTAGGATCACCATGATTCTTATATTTCCGAATATCCCTAATAGTCCCTTTTGGATAACTCAAATACCCAAGTTTAGTGGCAATTTCAATATTATCAACCATACTGCGCCCACTCACATAAATCGGTCGTTGATGTTTAATTGCAGAGCTCACAATTTGCTGAATCCTCCCTATTAAAGAAGAAAAACTCGCAATAATAATGCGACCGGGAGTGTTTTTAATAATATCATCAAGAGTTTTACCGATAGATTTTTCACTCACAGTATGCCCGGGATTCAAAGCGTTCGTACTATCACTCATCAAAGCAATTACATTCTGGCCGCTTAAAGCCGCAATTTTAGAAAAATCAGCCAATTTATTATCAGCCGGAGTAAAATCAAACTTAAAATCACCAGTATGCACAACTTTCCCTTGAGGAGTATCAATAATCACCCCAACACCATCCGGAATCGAATGATTCACTCTAAAGAAATTCAAAGTAAAACAACCGAGCCGCAGTGTCTCATCAGGATCAATAGTATTCAGCTTCGCCACTTTAGCGTAACCAAATTCCTCAAGCCGTTTCCTAACAAGCCCCATAGTCAACTTTGTCCCAAAAATAGGAATATTGCCAAGTTTAGGAAAGAAATAAGGAATACCGCCCGTATGATCCAAATGACCATGAGTAATAAAAATCCCTCTAATCCTATCAATTTTATCTTCAAGATAAGAGATATCAGGGATCACATAGTCAACCCCAAGCATATCATCTTCGGGGAATTGAAATCCCATATCCAAAATAAAAATATCCCGTCCATATTCAAACACAGTCATATTTTTCCCCACCTCTTCAAGCCCGCCAAGCGGAATTATCCTTAAAGAAGGGTGTTTGCTCGCATGAGGAGCCTGTTTTTTGTGGTTAGGGTGTTTAGCGTGTGGCCTGCGCTTAAAAAAAGATCGTTTCGGGCTATTCCCGGAAACAATTTTCTTCCCCTCGCCCACTGAGTTCTTGAGCCACTTGTCCAGATTGTTCATATTTATTCACTTATATCTACTATATACTGCTTTTTAATTCATAGTTTGTTATAACTATTATAACTTAACCGGCTCAAAATAGCCATAGCAATGAAGAATAAGAAAATCGCCATCATAGGTTTTGGTAAGGAGGGTAAAGACGCCCACAAGTATTTAATTGCCCTTGGTTGCAAGAATATTACGATTTGTGATCAAAATAAAAGTTTAAAAGGAGTTAAAGGCGCTAAATTGCAGCTCGGAAAAGACTATTTAGATGAAATTGGAAGTTTTGATATTATTTTTAGGAGTCCCGGAGTGCCTTTTTTGCATGTGCAAAAACTTGTGCATAACTATGTGCAAAAATCAGGGGGTAAAATACCGCTTATTACAAGTGTAACCAAGTACTTCTTTCAGCATTGCAAAGCCAAAATAA
>JAHJTR010000064.1 GCA_018829865.1 Patescibacteria group bacterium
TATCTTTCTTATCCTTAAGCAGATCATTGGCCATATGAGAAGTTAAATATTCATCCGAAAATTCAATCGGAGTGCCCGTATGCCGCTCAAGATCAGCCCTAAATTCTCTTACCCTTCCGGTCATTGTACTCTCACTAAGATCATCCTTGAGAGGTAAGCCCAAAATAATTTTAACAACTCCCCTCTTTTTGCATTCATCAGCAATAACTTGCCCCACCGACATACCCGCCTTTTCAGCATCTCTAACAAAAATCGCCTTATACGGCATTGCAACAGTGCCATCATTATCACTAATCGCCAAACCACAACACTTAGTGCCATAATCAACAGCCATAATAGGGCCGATTTCCTCACTTTTTGTATTATTTTTCTCCAACAACATTAATCTTAATAGTGGCTGTAACATCGGCACTTAAAGCAATCTTAACCTCATGCTCACCAACAGACTTGATAGATTTTTTGATCTTCACATTGGATTTATCAAGCTCAACTTTGCAAACCTGCTCCACAATCTCAATAACTTCCTTTTCCCCAACTGATCCATAAAGCTTATCTTTGTCAGATACTTTAACCTTAATCTCATATGTCTTGCTTTCAAGTTTATCTTTTATCATGCCGGCCTCTCTTTCCAGTCTTTCCTTCTTAACTAATGCGTGCTTCTGAATTTCTTCAGCCTGTTTGATCTGAGCTGGTGTAGCTTTGATAGCCACATTTTTAGAAGCCAAAAAATTTCTATAATATCCTTCAGCCACATTTTTTACGTCACCCTTGTAGGCAACTCCTTTTAAATCTTTAGTGAAAATTATCTGCATAGCATTAAGTTTAAATTATTAGCGCCCTTCCTTTATATACCAATTATTGAAATATGCAAATCGATCCGCCGGAAAAGCTAGGTTCTTAATATTAACATTATTTATCCGATTATCAATAGCTGCATAAAATTTGGGTGCGTAGAGGAAAACCGCCGGAAAGTCATCAGAAATAACCTTACGCAGCTTTTTAAGCGCCTCCTCATATTTTTCATCTTTAACAAATGCCTGTCTCAAATTTTCAATAATCGCATCAGCCTCAAAACTCCTAAAATTACTAAAATTAAGCCCCTCCGCCTTAGCCTGACTAGAATGCCAATAAGCATAAATATCCAAATTGTAACCCATGTTAACACCGGTCAGCAGCATATCATATTCACGTTTTTTAATTTTATCCTCTAATTCGGTAAGGATGTAATACTCATCCCTAATCTCTATCCCGGCTTCAAGCCATTGTTTTTTAAGCAATCCAATCAATTTCTCAGTCTCAACTTGAGCAGGATGCCCGGTAGGCAGTTCATGCGTTATTAAAGTCAAAACCAGCTTATCACCTTTAGCATTGGTTCTGGCTTTATCTTCAGTGGCGTCTTTATCAATATTCCAGCCTAGGCCAAACAACGCACCCTTTGCTTCTTCCAGACTGGGCTTAAAAAACCATTCGCTCTGATCCAAGTCCAGTAGCGGATTATCAATTATTTCTTTGCCCTTGATCTCCTCAAGAATGATTTTTTTATCAATGGATTTCATCGCGGCAATTCTCATGTTTTTATTCTTCATCAACGCAGAATCAAAATTAAAGAAAACCGCCATATATTGAGGCAAAGTGTATTCATAGAGAGTGAAACGTTCTTTGTCATCCAAATTAGCCAAATCATTTTCCGTAAGCTTTGAAATCCCATGCAGCTGACTGGTATTTTTATATAGGAGTTCGCCCGCCGGATACACCAAAAATCTTACCTTCTCAATTTTGGGCTTCTCGCCATAATAATCCTCAAATCGGCTCAGATTCACAGTTGTTAAATCTCCATTATCTTTCGGGCCCGACTCAACAACAAACGGCCCACTACCAATCGGTTTCAATGTACTGCTATATTTCATTAAATCCTTAACCTCCGTGTCCACAAAAATATGCTTTGGCAAAATGCCCACATTGGTGTTGGTTATAAAGAAATTATTTGGTTCATTGACCGTAAAACTCACTTGCTTTTCATTTTCTTTGACAATTTCAACTCCTGAAAAATTAGCCTTGAGAACAGAGTTTTGGAAATCCTTGTTCTGAATTACATCCTTATAAGTAAAAATTATATCATCCACGGTTAAAGGAGTATCATCATGCCATTTAATCCCATCTCTAAGAGTAAAAACATATTTTTTTTCATCGTCGCTCAAGGTATAAGTCGCAAGATCCGCAACAAAATCCCGACTCAAGGGATCATATCTGGTTAATCCCGAAAAAATCAATTGAGATATATCTCGATCCACATTATTAAAATCGGTATAGAGAGGATTAAGAATTTTAACGCTTCCTACCAACCCTTCGTTATATGTACCTCCGTCAACAATTCTAGGGCTTTTATTCAGTCCTCCATAAAAATTCCAAGTAAAAATCGCTATTGTCCCGATTAAAACCAATCCAAAAAAATGCACCAATAACTTTTCTTTAAAAGTTAAAGCGCGTATAGCTTTTCTAAAAAGCTCAAAATTCCTATTCATATTTTTTTTTTAACCTGCAAAAAAAGCAGAAAGAATTGATACTATAAAGAACAAAATCACTACTGCCACAGTTACCTGAAACAATACCTTTTCAGGGCCTCTGCGCGAAGAACTGAATCCTCCGTCTCCACCGAAAACCGAGCTTAATCCCGCAGATTTACTTGATGCAAGAATTAAAACAATGAGCACAATAGGGGTAACAATTTGTAATACTGAAAGAAAAGACTTAAACATAATTTTTGTGTGTTATCTTCGCAGTTTAAAAAGCCACTGAGAAGTCCAATTTACAAGCCCGAAAATAATAGCAGCATACAAGTATCCTTTCAATCCAAAAACATTAAAACTCACATTATTGAAATCCAGAATTATTATCGCATATTCCAAAAACCACAGTATAATGGCGTTAATGGCAATCAAAAACAAACCGCCTGTAATAAAAACCAGCGGAAAAGAAATGATTTTGAGCAGCGGTTTTACCAGCAAATTCAGAAAGCTAATAATAATAGCCCCGACAATGAAAAACTTAAGCCCTCCCGAAATAGCCACATCTTCCGGCAAAATCTGCCCGACCGAATAAAGGCAAACCCCATTAATAACCAGTGATACGATAATTCTTCTAATCATAAGTTTTATATTTAATTTTGCCTATTATAATAGAAATAGCCGATCATGGGAAATCTAAAAATGGATCAGGAGATTTTTTCCTTGAATTAATGCATAACGATTCGATGCGTAATTTTCCCCGGGGAAAAAGTGAGATCACCAAACAACATCATGAATCTACACAATAAAAAATTCAAGAAAATTTTTTCCTGACCCCTCAAAGAAATCATCGCCAACTTACCACCTTACTCTGTAAGTGCAACTCTCATCGCCATTTTTTCGACATTTACCGCTACTGTCGACTTCTATCCCATATGAATCTGCCGGCTTAAATTTTTGAGCCATTGCCGTTACTATCCCTTTATCAAATTCGCAAGGATAAGGGTTGTAGCATTCCACTTCAGCGCATCTATCGCTAATTTTTCTATACCGATAATGTCCTATCCCCACCTTCATAGACCCATTCTCAGTGTCAAACATAATCTCACCATCAAGTCTATGATTTAGGTGATAAGCTACATCAATACTAGCCAATGCTTTATGTATATCATTAATTTCCGGCGGGAATTTCGCATTTTCGGGAATTTTTTTTCCTATCTCATTTAGAGTGGCAGGTCCTATTTTTTCTGAAATCTGCTTAAAAGCATCAAGCCAACTCTGTTGAGAGTACCAATTTTCAGGTTTCAAATCACTGATCCCATTCTCTTCAAGGATTTGAAAAGCCATATTTTTCATATCCCCCATTCCGTCAACTATCGCAAAAACTGTCTGTCCATTAACTTCTACACTTGGATTAATCGCTTTGAATTGGGTCATGACTTTTATTGTAAAAAGATATTTAATATATTGTATTCTATCCTATCCTAACATAATGATCTCTATATTGTACATATAATCGTATCATCATACCTATTCCCTCCTATTTTCTAATCCCTACCTTTACTTCCAATCCTTCAATTGTTGCGGTTTTCTCTATATCCGACTCCAAATTACCGGAAGTTTGCAACTCAATAGCAAGTGTTTCTCTTCGAATATAGTCGGCATGAGAAACAATCGCCGCCTCTAATTCAGCAGGCGCATCCACCCACACGGTAATCCGATCATCAACATTATAATCAGCCTCCTTACGCATTTCTTGAATCACTCTTACCAAATCACGAGCAATTCCCTCTTCTTTTAATTCAGCAGTTATATTGGTATCCAAAATAACAACAGTCCCCTCAATACTCCCCACGTCATAACCTTCCTGAGACGCCTCAAATCCAATCTCAACCTCATCGCCGCTCAGCACATAATCGCCAACAACAACGTCGCCGCCCTTAATCTCAAATTCCCCATTTCTCGCCATGCCAATAATCTTTTGCACCTCGCCGCCATATTTCGGCCCCAGCACCTTAGCATTCGGCTTCACTGTCGTCTTCACAGTATCCCCAACCTCTTTAATAACCTCAAGTTCTTTCACATTAAGCTCCTCCAAAATAATATCTTTCTCATTTTCCAAAACGCCGGATTTAATATTTTTAGGGAGAGCCACCTGCACCTTGGCAAGAGGCTGCCTAACCTTCACTCTAGCCTTAGCCCTCACCGCGTGACCCAAATTAACAACGCGCCTCAGTACAGCCATCTCATCATTCAGACTCCTATCAATTTGAGATTTATCAGCTTTCGGCCAATCACACAAATGCACGCTGCTTCCTTCAAGATTCCGATAAATATAATCGGAAATAAAAGGAGTAAACGGCGCAAGCAGCTTCGCATAAGTCGTCAGCACAGTATAAAGAGTGCTATAAGCTCTATCTTTATCATCATCATTCTCACTCTTCCAAAAACGCCTTCTACTGCGACGAATATACCAGTTCGAAACATTATCCAAAAATTCCATCAGCGGCCTTGTAGCCTCGGTCAGATTATATTCATCCATGCTCTCGGTAACGGTATTAATAAGGGAGTTAAGCTCGCTCAAAATCCATTTATCCAACTTATTTTTTGCAACTTTAACTCGCCCCGCTTGGCTCGGATGCCACCCATCAATATTCGCATAAGTAACAAAGAAACTATAAGAATTCCAAAGTGTAAGTATTAATTTTTTCACAATTTCATCAACATGCCCTTCGCTAAATCGAACATCCTGGGCAAGTGGCGCAGTTGAGCTATAAAGAAAGAATCTTAAGGAGTCTACGCCCTTACTATCAAATAATTCATTCGGATCAGGATAATTCTTCTTGCGTTTGGAGAGTTTCTCGCCGTCAGCAGCCAGCAATATTCCGTTAACAATCACATTATCAAAACAATGACTATCGAAAAGAATGTTTGATATTACATGAAGTGTATAAAACCAACCTCGCGTCTGATCCAATCCCTCAGCAATAAAATTAGCCGGGAAATTCTCTTCAAACTCCTTCTTATTCTCAAAAGGATAATGCAGCTGAGCATAAGGCATTGAGCCACTTTCAAACCAGCAGTCCAAAACCTCGGGGATACGTGTCATTTCATCTCCACACTTACATTTAATTTTAACATCATCGATATACGGCTTATGAATATCGCCTTTGAAGTGATCGGGATGGGATTCTTTATGAATCACAGTATATTTGCAAATCTCTCCATTTTGAGGAGCATATGAATACATGCCTTTAACTGAAAGATCGTCAAAATATTTCTTCAAAACACGCAGCACCCCTTCGTGAGCAACTATCATTACCTTGCCACCTTTATGTTTACGAACAATCCCTTCGAATGCCTTAACGGCTCGCTCTTCAACTTCTTCGCCACTTTCACCATCAGGGTATTTATAACCATGCCGATTAGATAAACGTTTATCCCATTCCTCAGGATATTTGTCCTTAATTTCAGGCTCAGTAAGATTTTCAAAAGTTCCATTGGATTTTTCTCTTAGCGCAGGCTCCTTTATAATTTCACTAGCCTTCCCCTTATTGATGATGTCAGCTGTCTCAAAAGCCCTAACCAAATCAGAACTATAAACAGCATCAAACTGCTCATCCTTTAATTTATCCCGAGCATCTTTTGCCTGCTTGAGGCCGGTATCATTAAGCGGAATATCCTGTTGACCCTGCCATCTGCGCTCCAAGTTGTAGTCTGTCTGTCCGTGCCTTACGACAGTTATTTCGGTTGTCTCATTCGTAGTGTTTTCAATCAATTCATCAATTGACCCGATGCATTTATGCTCCCCACATTTACATTCCCAAATCGGCATCGAGCAGCCCCAATATCTGTTTCTCGAAATCGCCCAATCACGCGCATTTTCAAGCCATTTACCAAAACGCCCATCTCTAATATGGTCGGGTTGCCAATGAATTTTCTTATTTTTCTTTATCAACTGTTCTTTAATTTTAGTAACCTCAATAAACCAAGATTTAGTGGAGAAGTTTAAAAGCGCCGTATCGCAGCGCCAGCAATGAGGGTAACTGTGCTTAAAATTTTTGCCTTCAAATAAAAGGCCTTTTTCCTCCAATAATTTCGCCACATTTTGATCCTGCCCCTTTACGAATTTTCCGGCCAATTCAACCACTTCATCTACGAACGTACCATCAAAATTAACATGCCCAATCACGGGCAATCCATGTTTTTTACCGGCATTCAAATCATCCTCACCAAAAGCGGGAGCGATGTGTACCACGCCTGTTCCGTCCTCAGTTGTCACGAAATCCGCAAGAATTATTCGATAGGGTTTTTCTCCTTCTCCCCATTTATTATTCTTAAAATAATCAAACAAAGGCTCATACTCCTTGCCTTCAAGGTCTTTTGCTTCAATCTCTTCAAGCACTTTATAATCCCTCTCCCCCATCACGCTTTCAACTAAATCCTTAGCCAATATATAATTGCCACCCTCAGCGGCGATTTTTACATATTTAATCTTCGGTCCCATGGCGAGGCCGCTATTCCCGGGCAAAGTCCATGGAGTTGTCGTCCAAGCGAGCACGTATGTATCCTCCTCACCCTTAATCTTAAATTTAGCCGTAACCGAATAATCGGTAACATCTTTATAGCCTTGGCTCACCTCAAAATTCGAAAGCGGCGTCTCACAGCGGGGGCAAATATGCATGGACTTAAAACTCTGATACACAAGCTTCTTATCCCAAATCTGCTTAAA
>JAHJTR010000065.1 GCA_018829865.1 Patescibacteria group bacterium
ACTGAATGGTGTATTTGGTTGTAAGCCAATTTGATGTGACTACTCCGTTATCATAGGTCTTATATTTCGCCATATCGGTCAGAGAAATATAATCTTCATTGTATGAGGTGAGGGGATTCGGGTATTTGCTGCGCAAATAGTTTAAAGCGGCCTATTTCGCCTTTGGGGCGAGGGGTGAAAATTTCGGAGAAATTTTCACTGTGGCGGAAAAGGGGGGATTCGAACCCCCGAGACCCTTGCGAGTCTACTCGCTTTCCAAGCGAGCGCACTAGACCACTATGCGACCCTTCCTTGTTTTATCAATTAGTAAAATATCCTAAAATGTGATTTGTAGCAATTTAAGAATGTTTTTTACTTTTTTTGCCTGAATTTAAGCAGCTCTCTTAGTCTCTGTCTTTAGGCATCTGGTGCAGATTGTTACTCTTTTGGTGGTTTTGCCTATGGTCATCTTTTTTGAAACCAGATTTGGCTTAAACGTCCGTTTTGTGTGTCTCATTGAATGACTCACATTGTTACCTGCTGTGGGTTTTTTGCCGCATTTTACGCATTCATTTGCCATACTTCTTTTGTAAATTATTAAGCGCCATAAGATTTTAGGGGGAAAAGTCTAATTTTGCAAGAGAAAAGCGCTGGATTAGGGGTGTGGTGGATATTTATCAAAAACTTGATGTGCGGCTTAGAGATAGAGTTGGGAGGAGGTAAGAGATAGATGATGATTCATTTATCTATGAAAAGTTCATGAAAATTAGTATTCTCTGTTTGACTTTTTTATTTTTTATGGTAGTATTTTGGCTATTTTTTGTTTAATACTAACTTGATGGCTGAATTGTCTAACAAGATTGATGAACCTCGGGAGTTTGTAACTCCTGAACAATTAGAAACACAAAAGAAATTATATGAAAGTTGTGGTATAACTGTTGAATCTGTTTTAGCAAATATCGCTATTACCAGAGATAATATGGTGATCTATATTTATGGTGAAGATAGTCATTTGTCATATCGAGTGCCTAAGGAGGAATGTATATATCTGAATAGTTCTGATCCTATTGATAAATTGGCGGCAAGATTTGCAGAAATTCAGGCTTCCAATGTTTTGATAGTGGCTGGGTCCGGTGATATCCCTTTGCTTCTTGCTAGTTGTGATGGTTGCGAGAATGTAGATGTATTTGATTATTCCGCGCCTGCCTGTTTTTTTAGTGAGCTTAAGGTTGCTGCTATGAGAACTCTTTCATATAGTGACTATATGGAGATGTTTTATATTGAGGGAGATTTCCGTATGCTTTTTAACAGAAACTGTGGTCATTATGATGAGCTTAAAGGTCAATTATCTGAGCCTGCTAGGGCTTATTTTGATCAATGTTTACAGCCGGGTTATGAGATTTTCTTGAATTCTTATATCGAAGATTCAAGTGCTCAGATTCTTGATGATGAAGCGGATTACTCTTGTGAAATTGATACTTCTTTATTTCGGATATATCGTTCCAATATTCGAGCGTATTCAAGAGTTCCTCATTTGAATGATGAATCAGCTTACAATGAACTTCAAGAAAAAGTGAGAAAGGTTAGTTATCGTTTTATGCCTGTTTGCTTTGGTAGCGATGTGATTGACATTGGAGATTATGATTATTCATTTATTAGTAATATTAATTGGGGATTTGCGGATCAGATTAAGGATATAAGACAAATGCAGGAATTAGGGGCATCTAGGATAGGTTTTACAGTTTTGGGGGCGGGTGACATGTTTTCCTCTCGCTCATTTGCGGAGGCTTTTAGTAGAGAAGATTTGCCTTATGATATTGAGTTAGTTGAATCTGCTGATGGTCAGGGGCAGGATATTGTTGTTAACATGAAGGAGGAAGGTTATGAAGTAATAATTACTCCTGTAGCTTTTGATAATAATCATAATTCCGGATATTTTGAAGCTGGTGTCGAAAGTATTTGTAAGGCGAATAATGTGCCGGAAAAAGTGGCTAATTTGAAGATGTTTGCTGAAGCGGGAATAAATGTACCGAAGCATAGAGTCCATATTACGGCTGGTCAGCTTTTGATGTTGAATTGGTCTGAAATGGATTCTTTACACAGTTTGTATGATTATTTGATAGAAAAAGCTCGGGGTTCGGATGAAGGGGCTACCGGGTTCATTGTTAGATCTGCTCATCCAATGGAAGGGGAGTTTTCGGGGGGGGCATTTGATAGTATTCCTTTGAATATAGACTCAAGTGCAACATATAGGGATTTTATTACTGAGATTATGGACGCTAGAGAGGAGATTGTTAGGAAAGCTTGGCCGCAAAATAATTTAACTATACGAAGAGATTTGAACTTCAATCAGATTGAAGGTTATGATCCAAATGATATGGGTATTTTTATTAATGAGTTTTGTGAGGGTGATTTGTTTACTATTACGCCTTATGATGATGGTTGTGTGCAAATTGGATATGTTAATAAGGGACATGATTTGAATCAAGCATTAGGATCTCGTAAAATTGATTGTAATAATTGGAGTGAAGATGTTGCGCGAATTACAAATAGTGATGTTCGGGAAAAACTTTTGGTAATAATGGAAAGTGTTTCGAAAATTTTTGCAGTTAACGGTATGAATTATGAGTTGGAGTTAATTAAGTTGGTTGGTGATACTGTTTGTGTTCAGGCAAAAGAAGTTGTTTCTGAAGAAACAAAACCTTATGAGATAGATAGTGATCTATTTAAAAAGGGTGTTAGAGATTATTTTTTGAGTGAAGCATGGGGCAATAAAAAGTTTGAGGTAGAGATGGGTGCATCTTGTAGTCAAGTACGTGAATGTGAAGTTATTGTTGTTGATGAAAAGGCTTGGGCTGATGAAATTGGGATTAATCCTAAAAAAGCATTAATGGAGGATTTTAAGAAATTGGCAGAATATATTCAAAATAAATGGCGGCAATTATTTAATGATGCCGGGAATATGCCTTTGTATTTATGTTACTTAAAGAATATTTCAATATCGGGTTTTGGGTTAGCCGATTTATATGAACAAGTAGTGAATAATGCGAGCGTTGTTGTAAGAGGTTATTCGGATAATCAGATAGGAAGTAATATATCTCATCATGTGAAATTTGGTGTTGGTGGTTTGAAACAAATTACTGTAATGCATAGAGAGCAAAGCGTTGTTGAGGGCAATAGTATGCCAAAATCCATTAAAACTCGACTTAATTGGAAAACAGGTGATAAGGTTTTAGTGATGGTTAAAAAAGAAAAATTTGGTTCACTTAGAGCTTCATTATTAAAGCTGGATGATTAAGAGGATTAGAAAAAAGATCAGGCTTTTTTGAATTAGCAGCGATTGGGGGCAAATCGTGTTATTGATTATTCTCCAAAACGAAGAATTTGATGAATTGTGTTCCGGGGATTAGTTTTGCTTTGTTCAGATTGAATTTGGCTATTGTTATTTCGTCTGGGGGGATTGTTAGTGCCAGTATGATGCGGTATTTTGTTTTGTCGTCTAATTTGGCTCCGGAGTTTTTGAATTCTTGGATCTTGGCTTTAACTCCTGTTAATGAATCGATTTTGTAAACTTTTTTCATTGTGAGTGATAATAATTGAGGAGGATAAGTGGGGATGTCGAATTCCGGGGAAAAAATGATGTCGTTATAGCCAATATTGGCTGCTTTTATGTCTTTGATGGCTTTGATGAAATTGGGCTCTGCAGGGGGGAAATAATCTTGTTTGTAATGATCGGGGTGTTTGTCGGCGGTGGATATGATTATGAATATGGCCAGAATGATAGTGAAAATCATGAATCGGCTGTTTGTGTCGGATTTTTTTTTGGGGCTGATTGAAAGAGATGAAATGTCGATGTTTAAGAGGGTGAGAATTAAGAATGGGGTGAGGATGAAGGGGACTATCGCTAGTGGGATTGAGAATTTCAGAATTGAGAAATCGTGAATTACTGAGTGGTTTTGGAAGCATAAAACTTGAATAATGCAGGGGATTAATGTGATGCCGATTAAACTGAGGATTTTGAGGGATTTGGGGTTTATGCTTTGCTTGCGGAATTTTTTGTAGATGATGAGAACTGAGGCGATGAGAAATACTAATAAACTTAATAAAATTGCTGCTATTGCCGCTTTGCCGTAGCCGAAACTCATCCAGCGGCCGAATTGGTCGAGGAAGTTTGTGACGTAGGTTTTGCCTTCGCTACTTTGGGCTGTGCGGAAAAGAAAAATGTCGATTAGTTCTTGGAATTTGTTGAAAATGAATAGTTGTGCTGTGAAAAGTGCTATGGCGATGATTCCCGGTAGCCAAAAGAAGAGGCTTTTTAGGAAGAAGTTTTTGAGTTTTTTGAGAGGGAGAGGTAGCGGTATTTCTTTGGCGATTAGTCTTTTTGCGTAAACAACTAATGCGATGAAAAAGAAGAACCAGTCGGTGAACATGCCGACGAAAAAGGTGAGGGCTTGGAGGGTTTGGATGATTTTTAGTTTTGTTGAGGAGTGCGGTGTTGGAATTGTTGCTTGTTCTGCTGATTTGTGTTTTTTTAGTCCATCCCTTAAAATCTCCAGAAAAATAAAAAATATGAAGGGTAAAATGACCGCTTGATCGCTAAAGAATACATTTTGATGCCAATACATTGGGGCGGGGAGGAATAATTCGGTGGCGAGGGGGATTAATGAGAAGAGGAAGGTGTAAAAGAGGGGTAGGCCCAGTCTCCTTAAAAAAATAAAAACTGTGGCGATGAGGAGGAAGGTGATGAAGAATTGGTTGGCTAAATTGTAGGACATAACCATTGCGGGGGTGGGCTCTTTGTTGATTATTTTGCTGATGGCGTAAATCGGGATGATTGATCCGGGGGGGTATGATGCGTAGATTCCTCTTTTTGCTGGGGATTCGATTGAGTTTGGATTTTCGTACATTGCGAAATAATGTTTGAATGCTCCGTCGCGGAACCAGTTTTTGGTGAAAACCAATGTGCTGCCGGTGAGCCATTGGTGGTGGCCGACTGATAATTTGCCGAACCAGGGGCTGCGCACTTTTACGGAATAAGCGAAACTGCTGCATAAAATTATTAGCAGCAAGATGATGGTGATAAGCGTTTTTTTATTTTTTTTCATGGTATTGCTTTTCGGTGTTGACGGCCCAAATGTTTTCTTTTGTTGTTTCGTTTTTGATAATGTTTTCGACGGCGATGATTGCCGTTAGCATTGAGTGGTCGGCGTTATTATATCGGTGCATTCCGTTTCGTCCAATTAAAAATAAATTTGGGATTTTGTCGGTGAATTCTCGGATTTTGTCGAAATGCTCGTAGGAGCCGAAGTAAGCCGGATATGTCTTGGGGATTTTGATTACTGTGCTATCTATTACGTCCGCTTTTTCGATGATGTCGATTTTTGTTAATTCATCAATTGCGAATTTTGCGAAT
>JAHJTR010000066.1 GCA_018829865.1 Patescibacteria group bacterium
AACACTTATGGGACTAAAAATATTTGATAAAAAGGCAATAACTAATGCCTGTGATGCAATTCCTCCATAGAGATTAGATAAAAATACCACGCTCATTCCTGAAGAGATTGTAGTAACTAAAATTAAACCCAAAAATATTTACATCTATCAAAAAATGTGGTATCAATTTATGATAAAGACCGGCATAAGCTTTGCTCTCATGACAGCAGGGAGGAGGAGATAAAGTGTTGTGAGGAGTTTTGTATGGATAGAATCAGGGTTCCTGATGTTTTCAACACAATCAAAATACATATATGAATGATTTAGAGATGAAAATAAAGTTATCGTATATAACAGGCTTAAAACCTGTAGTTTTGAGTGAGCTGAAAGAGAATGACCTCAAGATACTTGGTGAAGATGTAGATTCAGTATTTATTCAATTCTCAGAAAACTATGTCCAAAAAATAAAGGAATTAAGAAGCGTTACTCGTGCTTATTTGGTTATACAAAGCGACAACTACCATCCAGCATATATTTCAAACCACAAGTCTATTTTAGGAAACCTTATTAATATCATTGTTAAATATGATAGCTTCAAAACATTTAAAATTAGTTGTGCAGGATCTGATTCGTCTGAAGTAAGGAGTATTGCAAAGTATATTCAAGACACTTACAGAATAGAAGAGAGTGAAGAAGCAGACTTAAAGATACATATTATAAAACCAGAAGATGTGTGGGAGATAGGTATTCAAATAACACCTCGCCCGCTTTCTGTAAGAGACTACAAAGTTATTAATATGAGCGGGGCTATGGATCCGACTGCGGCATATGCTGTTAATTCTTTTTGTGACCTTGATTCTGTCGATTCATATTTGAATGTTTTTTCAGGCAGTGCAACATTGTTAATTGAAGCGGCACAACGATACTCAAATCTAGAGAAGTTGATAGGGTTTGATAATAACAAGAGACACTTGTCTTTATCTATCCAAAATATCAGAAAAGCGGGACTTATAAAGAGAATACAAGTTAAAGAAGCGGACATCTTTGATAGGCCAAAATTCGGAACATTTGATGTAATCGTATCGGATCTACCTTTCGGCATGTCAATTTCAAAAAATGAAGATTTAGAGAAGCTATATACAACATTCATTCAATATTGCGAAGAAACATTAAATGTTGGTGGGAAATTGGTTATCTACACAAGTGAATTTGAGCTTATTGAATCAATTTTGCCTAAATCACGATTTAAGATTGTTCAGTCATTGCAATTGAAGTTTATAACCAATATTGATGCATATTTGAGACCGAAGATTATCGTGTGTGAATTTAAATAATATATGAAGGAAGTCGACCTAAAGAAATTCTTAGAAAAATACAGAAACGCTGAGGTAGATTTCTATCGCTTCCCTGGTAATTATGGAGACTCGCTCATTTGGCATGGTACAAAGACATTGCTAACCGAACTGAACATTAGTGAGAATTATATTGAAATAGATTCGCCAGAAAGTAACGAAATTCTGTTTATAGATGGCGGTGGGAATTTCGTTGATTATTATTCAGACGTAAAAGATTTCTTGGCTAAAAAGTCTGACTTGTATAGAGAAATAGTTATCCTTCCCCACACTATTTTTGGAGATAAGCAGATTGATGTATTAAATAATTTGTCTAGCGATACAACGGTTTTTTGTCGGGAAAAAGTCTCCTTTAATTTTGTCAAGCAGAACTTCCTAAAAGGAAACGTATACCTTTGGCACGATTGTGCATTTTATAATAACTTCCAAAAGTCTTCAGATGGGAAGGGGGTATTAAATGCTTTTCGTAATGACAAGGAATCGATATTGGATAGAATCCCTAATACTAATGATGATCTTTCTTACAATGGTTATGCGACCAAGCCTCTGGATGAGCTTATTAATTCTCTGAAACAATATAAGGAGGTAAATACTGACAGATTACATATTGCGATTTGTGCTACTTTGCTCGGTAAGAAAGTTAATCTATTCTCAAATTCATATTATAAAAACGAAGCCGTATTTGATTATTCTCTCAGGAATTTCCCAAATGTTTCTTTTAAGAGGTCTGCTGATAAATAATTCAAATTCATGACTATAACATTTTCTAAAATATCAACAATATTTTCTAATTTTATTAAAAATCCTGAAGTAGTATCTCATTCATTTAATTTTTGTGTTTTATGGTTAAGTTTAAATTTTATTTCCGCCTGTTCTTTGGTAAATTTCCAGTTTATTCCGGCTTTCATTTTATTTCTATGTTTTAACCAAGCCGCTATATGTTTGCGCATT
>JAHJTR010000067.1 GCA_018829865.1 Patescibacteria group bacterium
ATGCAAAGGGTATAACCAGTAATTAGTGATTGGTAAAAAGTAATTTAAAAAACTGCTTCCCGTTTGGGCGGCAGTTTTTTTTGAAAATGGGAATAATGAACACCTCTATCTTTCCTCTCTACCATTTAGGTAAAGCTTCATAGCCGGGTGTACTTCAACTTTTACTATGTCGTCGCCAACTTCGGCTTCGAATTTAGCGAATTCTTTTGGCATTCTTTCTATTTCTTTGAATAGTTCTTCACGTTTTACTGCAACATCTTCCTCTTTGGTAATGGCCATTTCTCGCAGTTTTTGATAATCAGCCATTTCACAAAGTTCTCTTTTGTAGTTGTCTTCGTAATCCTTAACTTGTAGTTTTAGCTCTTTGAGGGCTTTTCTTAACTCTTGATGTTCTTCTTTTTCGATTTTTTCTTCGTGTTTTAAGTCTTTTTTGATTTCTTTAAGTTCAAGGCGGAGTTTTGCCAGATCTTTGATCATTAATCGTAGTTTGTCGCTCATTTTTTTTTATTTAAGGTTTTAGGATGCAAGAGATAAATTACGTTTTTAATGAGAATTTGTCACTTTGAAAAGATTAGTCTTGCAATAATTGTGATTAATAGGCGAGGGGGTTTTTATTATTTCTTAAACTCATTTAAAAATAATTTACTATCGTTCACACTGAAATATTTTTGATATCCCTTGTCAATAAATTTGGCTGGTGATTTATATATATTATCAATGCCTAATTTCCATTCAATCTCTTCTTTTTCTAGATCAAAAGAATATATATAATCATCACTACAACCATAATACGGAGAACAGTTACCCCATAAGAAAATTTTATTGTCTGTAGTTTCATCTGACATAACATAATCACTTACTGCGAATTTTATTTCTCCCGTTTCAGAATCTAAAGCTGCAAATCTTATTCCTAAGCCTCCGTCGACATATATCGTGTTATTAAATAATTTGTAATTTGAGATGCCTTTATAAAAAATTTCAAGCCAATTTAAAGTGCCTGTTGATTTATTTAATGAATATAACGTATCTCCGCTTGTTATATATATATTGGTATTATCAATAAGTGGCTTTATGCTTAAACCAAAATCGGTTTTATATGTCCATTTGAGATTTCCATTTTGTTTGTCTAAAGCATATAAATACTTATCTCCTCCGCCAACAAAAATAGTATCGTTACTAACCGTGAAACTAGCGGGATAACCCTCTATTGAGTATTTTACTTTGTCCAAACTCCAAATAATTTTATTATTTGTTACGTCAAGTGCGTATATACCAGAATGATCATTGTAATAGAGGATATTATCATCAATTATCAAAGATTTTATGACTGAAAAAGAATCTGTAATATATTCCCATTTTAAATCTCCACTGCTTATATCTCTTGCTATGATTGATGCTACAAGATTGTTGCTGTCATAATTTGTGTGATATACAACACCATTTGCTGCTACTAATATATCCAGAGGAGGACTGATTGATCCACCCCTATCAAAAGAAAAAGAGTGTTTCCACTTGGATTCCCCTGTTATATAGTTGATTGCATGAATTTTCCCTTGCGAATACGGATAATGACCAGCAAATATGGCTGTATTTTCACTTAGAATAATTGGTGTCAAGATACTACCCTTTATCTCCCTGTCAAATTCATCAATTTCTGTTGTATCATAAATGAATGTAGATGAAGTATCACCGCTAAACAAAGGAATACTCTCAGGATTAAACTCTATTAATTTTTTCTTTATTTCCTCATTATTACCTTCATAGTCCGAAATATTTGCGATCCATTTAGTTCCACTTCCAACACTATTGTTATTGTAGTGCAGTTCGTAACTTCTTTTAGTTACAGAAAGTACTATTTTTAAATCTTTAATCAAATCACTATTGATATTCTTTGCATATTTAGCAAGCTCCTCAGTTGTTTGAGGCAATTCTTTGTATTCAATGTCATAATCACGAATTATATCAGAGAGAATTCTATCACTGAAAGTCGTATAAAATTTCTCTTTTCCCTCTTTAACCCATTCATCATATTTTGCATTGTCAATGGATGAGCTGTCACCCAATGACTGAAAAACCTTTGCTAATGATTTCAGATTATTTGGATCAATTGGTAAACGGCCATTACCATCCCAATCCTTCATGTTGTAGTATTGGTTAACGTTATCTGTATTATAGTTTAGTTCTTTAGCCCTACTATCTTCTGGGTATGAATTAATATTAGAAGAAACCAAGTATTGAAGGATTGATGATTGCTTCCATTGCTCATTATTAAATTTAACAAATGTGAATAATTGAGTCCCAAGTTCCTCATCTTCATATGACAAAACAATAACACTCCCTTTTCTGAACACTATCGAAATATTATCTATATCATTATAAGTTTTTTTATATAGATTTTCTCTAGCTGTGGTTTTTTCATTATCTGTAGAATAAATATTCAGGTATTTATCATTATCTAACTTAATGTCAAAAATATCCGCACTTGAAGTATCAATTGAAGTAGCTAAATAATTCCATAATTCTGCCTCTAGCGCACCTATTTCGTTGTAAGAAAAATTAAACTCCATATCATTGTTGAATTTTTGAGTTCCTAAATACCGAGTAACCATTAATCTAGCCATCCATTCAGATGCTTCTAATCGAGTGATATCATCACTGGGTCTTAAATCCCCGTCAACCTGCCCCAAAATATTTCTTTTTGCAGCGATTTTTACATATGGTGTAAACCAAGCATCTTCAGGTACATCGTTAAAATTAAGCTCTATATTATCAAACTCATTTAGTCTTAAATCACCAACGATGCCTACAATCATTTTAAGTGCTTCGGCCCGATTTACATTATTTGATGGTTTAAATTCATCATTATCATAACCTTTAACCAAGCTCTGCTTTTTAGCGTAGCAAATGTATGGAGCAAACCACTCTTCCCGAACATCATTAAAACAATCTTTATTAGTAGCTATATCAGGGTTTTTATTTACTGCAATAAGGATTTTTGCCAGTTCAGCTCGATTTATTTTTGCATCTGGTTTGAACGTTCCATCCTCATAACCCTGAATAATTTTAAGATCTTTAAGATATTTTATAGAAGCATTTTCTTTGAGATCCTTGAATAGTTCTGTTGTTTCGACAGAAAAGCTTTGAGCACTTACTGTTGATAATTGTAAAAAAACAACGAGAAATACTAATAGAATTTTTTTCATTTTTTTATTTTTATTATGTTTATAATTGGTCTATGCCAGCTCAATAATTCTTTCCATTAACTCTGTTGGATAAATCGGTGGGTTTTCTGATAGGGCTTGGTGATAGATTACTGTTGATGGGGTTAGTGCCGGGGTGGTGTTGGCTTCGATGATTAGTAATTCGCCGGTGTCGCATTCCATGAAGGCGTCAATACGCGCGTACCCTGAAATTCCCAGTTTTTTGGCTACTATTTCCATGCGTTTTCTGGCTTTTTCTACCGCTTTCTTTTTTATGTAAGGCTCAGGTGGCGGCGTGATGTTTACTCCAGTCCCCCCTTGGAATTTCTCCTCTAAACTTAAAATATCACTTGTTGCAACTGTGAGGCTGGGGTTTAGGGCTTTGATCTTAGTCCCCTTGCCGATCACACCCATTGTGATTTCGACCCAGCCGGAGATTTTTTCCCATTTTAATTTATTTTTAATGACGCGCACTTTATCGGTTTGGATGAATTGTTCAAACATGAGCTCTCTTAATTTTTCGGCGGGCATTTCGATCATTTCAGGTTGATTTTGGAAGGTGCTTGGAGAGATGCTGGCGACTCCCCTTTTGATCAAATCTACGTATGTGACCAGATCTCGGGCGGTATAAAGTCTGACAATCCCTGTGCTGCAGCCGTCTGCTCGGGGTTTTACTATTATTGATGAGCTGGTGAGTTGCCTTTTTAGCTCTTTCCAAAGTTTTTTTATTGATTCTTCACTGAATTTGAATACTTCTTTTAAGCCTACCAGTTGTTTTTTGGGGATGTGTATCCCCTCTTTGTCTAAGTTTGCTAATTTTTTACTGGTGGCGTATTTGTCTATACATAATCTTGAGGCTGTGCTGCCTGATCCGTTGAAGGGCTTTTTGGCATCTTCGAGCATTTTTTGTAATACTCCGTTCTCCCCTATCCCTCCATGTAATCCTATGAATACAAAATCTGAGCGGGCGATGAATTCATTGAGTGTCATTTTTTCCGGAATGAATAGTTCTTCGTTTAAGTGGCCGGGCTCGCAGGCGATTTTTTCGAGCACTCTTCTCCTAAGTGGAGCCAATCTTTCCTCTGCTGCAGGGGCTTCGCGGCACATTTCGCTTATCTCCTCAACCGTGTGATTAAGAGTTTTAGAATATGGTAATCTCCAAACTGAATTATTGTTGAGATCTAATAAATAGGGATGAGCCTCATACTTTTTGGAGTTTTTCAGCTTGAGCCAGGCATTCGTACCGCTCATTAAAGAAACTTGGCGCTCGGATGTGTTGCCTCCAAATAAAACATTTACAGGCTTGCGATTAGTTGTATCGATCTCGTTTTGCTTGGGAAAATTAATGCCGTTACGCTCGCAGGCATTTCGAACGATGAATTTGAGGAGATCGCTG
>JAHJTR010000006.1 GCA_018829865.1 Patescibacteria group bacterium
CCCCAACCGTATGCCCCGGAGTATGAATCACCTCAATCTCAATCCCCTCCATACAAATCATTTCCCCTCCCTCAAAAATAAACAAATCCTTCTCCTCAAAATGCGCCATCCGTTCATCACAAAAATGCCGCGGATTCGAAATCCCCTCAAGCAAATACCTAGCCTCCGATTTATGAATCACAATTCCAGGCGCCCGCTTCAAATCAAAACCACCCTTCTTAGCACCCCCAACAATCCCGGTCTTCAACCCATCCATCACCCCCTTTAGCCCCAAAATATGGTCATAATGCGTATGCGTAAGACAAATATACTTAATGTTCACCCGCAAATCACTCAAAACCCTCAAAATCCGCTCACTATTATCAGAGCAATCAATGAGCACCCCGTTTTTAGTCTCCTCATCAAAAACCACAAAAACATTATTTTCAATCGGCCCAATTTTTATCACCTGAATTCTGATCATTTTGGATTAGATTAAATATTTAGCCTCAACAAAAACACTACATTTTACAAAACACCACTGTCAACCACCAAGCAAAAATCACACTTGCAGATGAAGCAGTATCGTATCCCGCTCCCAAAACGCCCCCTTACCCCCTTCCCTTTTCAAGAGAAATATGTTAAAATACATAGATAAATTTCAATATAAATAAAAAAATAAAACTAACAAAAATATTATGGATATTCAAAAAATCCTCTTTCAGAACACTAACCTGTTTAAAGAAACATACTTGATCTACAAAGAAAACCCCTCGATATCAAACAATACGGTAATTGAGAAATATCAAGAAATTACAGCGAAATTCAGAGAATTAACTACATCAGAGAACACCCTCATAGCCGATATATCATACCAAATAATAATGAGAGAGCAAAATAACAAACCTAATGAAAACTTTTTTCCCGACAAACTTTTCATACTCAGAATTGTCGAAAGAATGAAAAAAAATCCCCAACATAAACAAACCTATACAAAATTATTAAAAAAATATTATAAAAATCTTAATACACAACAAAAACCATCATCTGCAAAACAACTAAGAAAATGGTTAAATGAAGTAGATAAACTTACAACAAAAAAAACATCACTTACGAAAAGAAGCAAAATAGTCAATCCAGAAACTGCTATTAAAAACGAATTTGGCATCAACTCACCAACCAAGGCCACTTCAAGAAAATACATAAAAATGTGGAAAAAAATTAAAACAAGACTAGAGTTGAACCATTATAAAAAAGATATACAAGAAATGATTAGCGACTATTTTAGTAGCACAACAACGGAACAATCTAGAAAAAAATACGCAAATATCATAAGATTCATAAAACTAATAAGTTCTGTCTACCACAACAACAATATTAGCGATATACCACAAAAAAGATCGATCATCTCATATGCACTTGATATTTTAGACAACGAAAAAAGAATGCTTTCACCTAAAGAAATCAAAGAAATGTATGCTTCAATGCAAACAATAGAAAAAACTAATAAGGCCGCAAAGAAAACAACACAAAGAAAACCGGCTGCAGCTTTGCCGCCAGTAAAAACTAAACCCAAAAAAGCAGCTACAAAAATAAGTACAAAAAAAGAAACAACAAAAACAATAGCCACAGGCATGTTAAAAAGATGGAGCAACTTTAGAAATAGTCCATCAACAAGAAGCACAAAAAAAATTCCATTAAACCCAAAAACCACAAAAGTTCAAATACTTGAAAATAAAGGAAGTTGGTTAAAAGTAAAAATAATCAGCCCCAAAAAATATAAAGACAATCTAGGTTACCTATATAAAATAAATGTTAAACCAACCCCCATACCAGCAAAATCCAGCAGTCAACTTGCCAAAGAAGCAATTAATGAAGCAGCAAAAAGGAGCACCGCTAGACAGGAATCTATTGAACCACCTGCCCTTGTACCACTAAGCCCCCCACCAAAAAAACAACCGGTAAAATTAGCATCAAACCCTCTAAAAAGAAACACTAAATTAAAAAGAAAATATCTCACCACAAAACAGGAAAGCATAACTAAATCAAACTATTATTTTGAATTCAGAGGCGGCCCCCCATCTCTAGGCAAACTCTTCCC
>JAHJTR010000068.1 GCA_018829865.1 Patescibacteria group bacterium
AAAGACGAAGCTATCGCCGACAAAGCTCTTAATCCAAGCACAGTCAAAGAATTCACCCCAAACGCAGCCAGAGCTTTTACAAAAAAGATCAGCTTACTCAAATTAAATATCGAAGATGGAACAGGCAAGCTCAAGGCAGATGGATCTCGCAAGCTCAATACCTCCACAGTTAGAACAACGATTGAATTGGCCAAAATAAAAGAAAGAATTAGTAATTACGACCAAATAATCAAAACCCTTAGTGTACCAATTTTAGGTATTCCACCAAACGAAGTTACCCTGGGCCAAATTCTCACAAAAAATAACGGAAAAAACCTCAATCTCTATAATTTGGACATGCAATATTATTGGGAAGGAAAACCTGACATGGCAGGCTTCCAAAAAGGGAGAGGACAGTTTGGAGTAAAAGGACCACTATCAAAACAATACAGATCACTACACAAAAAATTAGCCGCCGAAAAAAGAAAAACTGTCAAAGATACAACAAAAATCGCCGCACTTGAAAAAGATATTATAGAAGTTTACAGAGGCCTGGATGCACTTAAAAAAGCGATGGTCTTATTTTCACAAATGGAAGTAAGAGTAACAGCTAATCTTGGTGCTCATTCAGCAGCTAGAAAGTATACTGAAAAACTGCAACTTCATGATGAAAATAATAATAAAATAGTTTACACCCCCGCAACATCAAAGTTTAGCCTGCAAAAATACCTGCCTGCGGGCGAAAAACTGCCTGAATTACTTGAATCGGGAATACTTATATATCCATCAAAAAATGTACTAAATAAATTAAACAAATACAATTCAAAAAAACAAAAAATAGCCCTCTCTCTCTTATTAATGATCTACAGTCCTGAAGCACTAAAGCCCTATTTAACAAAAAACGACACGATTTACGATAAAAATAAAACATCATTGGTATTAAATGACATCCCAAAAGAATTTTTAAAAAATCTTCCAAAGCTACTCAAAAAATACAAAAATGGAGTGACATTATCAAAACAACATCTGGGAGACAAAGACCCTCAAGCGGCAAAAGAGGCCAAAATCAAGACAATGTACGAAATGCGCCTATTATTCGCTCCTAAAAAACTTGCAGCCCTTTACCAACTAAACAGAATTTTCAATTTCCACGATAGAGGACCCGCAGCGATTAAATACAAATGGAACGCCTTATTGAGAAAATTCTTGCCAACATTCGAAAAGTCCAATAGACCAATCACACTCGAAGAAATCAGAGCCGGCAGAATCAATAAACCATCCGATACGATTCACGTCAACTTTATCAACGGCAGAACCGCTTTCTTAAAAGTACGAGACGGACTTAGCCCAAATAAAGAAGGCTTTGAAAAAAGACTACTTAAAAAAATAAATGAATATATCAAATTGGGCGTAATTTACGAAGGAACCGTATCAGGCATCCATCCACGAAAAAACCAATCAAAAGTAGCCAGATTAAATGAACTGACAAAACTATATTCCATCGACGGATTACGAGATTCTCTTACAAAAGAGCAAATCGACTACATAAGAAAAGGATTCTTATTGGAAGAAGGAGAAAAAGAAACCGAATTACAATTACTAAAACTTGGATACGCACCAAAAAATCCTTACAGCCGTAACATTGCAATGAAAGTCATTATGGCACTCAAAGCTCGCAACAAAAAACTGACCGATCAACAAATGCGCACAATGCTTGAACAAATCGACAAAAAGATTTCAGCGGGAATAGGCATGCATGTGGGTTCGGTTAATGGTAAAGGAGAAGGCGGAATCGGCGCCGGAATTAACATCCCCCTAGGAAACGGCCTTCAATTACAACTAGGATTCGCTGTTTCTCATAAAGGTGCAGCACCAACGATAGGACTTGCAAAAGCAATAAAAGCAGGTGCCGTAGATTTTGTTCTTTCAGCCAGTATAGGTGGGGTAGGAGGATTAATAAGTATCCCTCTTGAAGCCGCCGGAGCTCCAATAAGAATTAACGCCGGTGTTGGAGTTTCTTCTGTAGGAGGAGCATTAACAGCAACTCTTGGAGGAAGCTATGACATTCAAGGAGCATACAACATTGAAGCCAGAAAAAGGCAAGAACAATATAGGCAAGCTGAAAAAACAATGAAGCTTAAAACAAATGCCGAAAAGCTTGCTCTATTCAAAAAAGATCCGAAATTCAAAAAGGCTCTCTCTGAATATCTAAGAAAAAAGAAGTCAGAAATGCCTAAAACCCAACAAGAAACGCTTGCCTCAAAAGTATATGAATTAACATTGATGCACGCAACACAATTAAGAGGAAAATTGGAGCAAATTGACATCACAAAAAACCTCAAAATACCTACTCTAATGAGCATTGGTATCGCGGTGGTTGGAGCAGCTCCTCCTTATATAATCCCTTATATAGGTATCAAAGTAGCTGATCAAATGATTATTGCAAGTGCCGAAAGCACAAACCTATCAGCGGAAGATAAACACATGTTATTAGCCGAAGCGGCAAGACAAAATCCGGGCAAAAAAATAGTAATCTATACCAAAAATGCCACACTTGACTTAAGTAACATTAAATTCAGTTATGATAGTAAAGGACAATTAAAAGGCATAGTAGATAAAGGAAGTGATACAAGAGTTCAAAGAACACTTGCAACTCTTAACAAAGCTCAAAGTCTAAGCGAATATAATAAACGACTTTCTGCAGCCAATATCACATTAAGCGCACCAAAACCCAGCAATGATCAATTTAAGCTTAACAATATTTTTTCCAAAAATAATCTCTACAAAATTGACGCACATGCTCCAAATGCCAGACTTGAATTCAGGATTTCTCCGGATCTTCAAAACAAAGTTAAGCTAGTCTACGATTATGACAATGTGTATCTAGCTTTTAAGCCCGGTGTACATTTCGCAGTAAGCAGAATTGATTCATATTACCCAAGAAAATATAAAGGCGCAGTAAAACACACACAGATTTACATCAAACCTTCACTGGATTGGCCGGAATCAATTATGGACAATCCAAGTAAAAATAAATATCTGGCAAAAAACCCGGGGCAAACCTACTACGTACCCGGAAACGAAAATGCAAAAAACAACATCATTCTTGAAAACAACTATTATGACTCCGATCTTGAAGGCCCAAAGAAAATTGACACAAAAAAATATTCAAGAGCACATGAAGCAATTAAAAGTGCTTTAGCCTTCGGATTATCAAGCCGCCCGGGATCAATTACCAAACCAAGGCAAAGCCAACTTAAAAACTTTGCTGCTGAAATTTACAAAGACAGCAACGTCAAAAAACTGACTACCTTCCAATATCCTTTCGCAGGATTCAAAAAAATTGGTAAAGGAACGCCTGATTTAGGCGAATTGATTGCTTACATCAAAAAAGCAGCCGCTAGTGCTCCTACAAATAACCCTCTTGGAAGCAAAAAAACTCTCTCCACTCAAGAAATCCATGTAATTCTAACTCAACTGATTCACGAAAGTTTCCGTAATTTAGAGGGAAAATACAATAGCGATAAAAAAACACCCGAAGCTAAAAAAGCCATCCATCAAACGATCAAAAACACACTCGAAAAAAGTGCCTTTCCAACTTTGAAAAAAATGTTTGATGCACATTTCAGTGAAATGTTTACACAAGCTGAACTGAAAAAAATAGGAAAAACAAAAGAACAAATCACCAAAGCAATGCTTCTTACCCTACGCAGACAATTCTTGAATATCAATTTCGATAATCCGGGACAAGCAATTGCCGCAGTCGAAGCATTCGGTTCAATGGCAGGCACAAGAGGAAAAGAAGGCTTTGTAATCGGTCTTAGAATGCTAAGAGGTTACGAAAGCAAAAATACCAATAGTACTCAAGCAAGTATTCTTAATTACAAGGACTATAGCCTTCAATCAAGATCCCTCGGACACCGAGCTCTTGCCAAATTCCTCCTTGTCACAAAAAGCAGGCTTAAAACAAACACTCCCGAACATTTATTAAGATCACCACTGGCAGCTAAGGTAGCTCTGTATGCTCAATTCATTATGGGACCTGACGATACTATTAAACTGGCTGCAATGCTTGAAAAACCAAAAAATAACCTAACAACCAACGTTATTTATAAGAGATTCAAAGATATAGTCATTAAAGTAAGAACCGCTCAATTAGCTGGCCATCCCGAAATGTATTTCAGAAGCAATTTCCCTGTACCAAACAGCGTTATTATGCTTAAATTTGACACAAAAGCCGGATACGGTCTTTACAAACGTTGCGGTAACTTAAGTAGTCTATTTGATGCCAAAATCAAGGCGGAAATAATAGTACCAAAAAGTCTAAAAGGAAGCGCAGTAGCTACAAGCGCCTCATCATACATCACCAGCAAAGCCGGTAGAATGATTCAAGATGCTTACATGGCCGTATCGATTAGGTATGCAAGTAGACCTCAAGAAAATATTACTACTGGAGGCCCTTCAACAAAACAGGTGGAAAGCACTCAAAAAGGGACTCCCACACCATCAAGAGGTGCCAGCAAAAAACCATATCAAAAACCGCCAGCTAATATCCCACCACTACCTGAAAGCATAGGAAAATAATTCACTCTAAAAATATGATCAACATAATCAAAAAGTCCATCATTGGAGTAATAGTACTAGCAATTTGTTCAGTTGCTTCACCTACTCTAGTAAACGACTCCCAAGCACAAACACAAAAAACCTGTACCCCTGTACCGGGATCAACTACGAGAAATAGTTATTGTGAAGCTTGGCAAGATTACGCAATTTATCCTTCCGTATATCATGATTATTCATATTTTAACGACACCGACGGTTCTCTTCCTCAAAACCAAGGCAAACTTTGGTATCAATATATAGATAGAATTGTTTACGATTTAAACTATTCGGATACTCAACAAAATATTCAACTGGACAAACTAACTTGCGACCTACTGCAAAGTGATGCCGCAGATGAAAGTAATAAATATGTAAAGGTAAATGGAGTTTGTGAAGGAAGCAACAGATTCAAATATCAAGACAGATATATCTCTGTAGATGTAAGTTACAATAAATCAACTCAAAAAGTAACTTGGGAATTCGGTAGTTATCAAGGAAAGAGAAGTGATGAAAAACCATTTATTGAGGGTAAAAATCCGGGAAGAAGCTCATTCACAAATGAGAGCTTTCGAGAATTCGAATATGGTATACATCTAATGTCCAAAGATCAAAATATGACCGAATGGAGCGCAACAACAAGCGCAACTGCATACACTCATGATGTAGCATACAACTATAGTACAAGCGAATGGGAAAGAATTAACGCCAACTATTCACAAATCACCCCCCTCGGAAAAGAAAAAACCTGGTGGAAAAAAACCATAGTACCCAAAAAGTGTCTCAACCTAACAATGTCCCCAAGCGGAACCCAGCAGGCAACCTCCCTACCTTATAAAAAATCCGTAAGTGTAAACACCACTTGGCAAAACCAAGGTTCATACACTCCCATATACAAATACGTAATCAAAGAAGCCAACGTTAGCGCTTACCTTGTAGTCAACGGACGCAACGTCGGCAAAACCTACGAAGGCACAAATACCAACGTTGAAATCAACTATAACGACTCAACCTATTCCGCAACTCTCGAGGTTTACGAAGCAAGCGATAAGACGAATTGTCTTAGCACATTCAAAATCACACCGCCACCTCCTCCGACAAAGAGATGTAATGAATTAAAGGTCATTACTCCTTCTCAAATAACTAACCCCATCACCGAAACAAGCATACACATTGAAACCAAAGATCAATTTGGCAACATTTGGAATGGACGATACGAATACAAAACAAATTCAGGCCAAGGTAAATTTAATGAATCCGGCAGTAACACCTACAGTGTCGGCAGTTCACTCGGATCATTTACAACCCTGGGATCAGGAACATTTGTGGCAGCCACCGGCAGCAACCCCCTAAATACAAATTCAAAAATAGTCACCTTTAATAGCGGAAAGTACGACGATAAAATACTAATTAAAGATAGAGATTACCCGCAATATTGTGCCGCGGAAATCACAATCCCCAAACAAAATATTCCCAGACAATGTTTGAATTTAACAATGACACCAAACGGTGCACAGCAAGCAACATCCTTGCCTTATAAAAAATCCGTAAGTGTAAGTACCAACTGGCAAAACCAAGGTTCATACACTCCCATCTACAAATACATAATCAAAGAAACCAACGTTAACGCCTACCTCATAGTCAACGGCCGCAATGTCGGCAAGACCTACGAAGGCACAGTCACAAACGTCGAAATCAATTATAACGATACAACCTATTCCGCAACTCTCGAAGTTTACGAAGTGACTGATAAAACCAATTGTATCAGTACATTCAAAATCACTCCCCCGCCTCCTCCCGGCAAGAAATGTTTGAGCCTGAACATGACCCCGAGTGGCGACAAGCAAATTTCACAAATTCCGCACACAGAAACAGTTTCAGTCAATACCACATGGCAAAATCGTGGTTCATATACGCCTATTTATAAATGGGTGGTTACAGGAGGAGATGCCTACATCATCAATCCACAAGGACAACAAGTTTCAACTTACCAAGGGACCGAAACTCAATTAAAATTCGTTACAAACGATAAAACAAACAGCCCGATTCTCACGGTTTATGAAGTTTCGGATAATGGAGTAATTTGTATTCAAAAATTAAAACTGATTCCTCCATCAATACCTCTGAATCGTTGCGCTTCATTAAATATTACCTATCCAAACGAAATAACCGACCCGATAACAGGCAGCCAAATCCGTATCGAAGCCAAAGATCAAAACGGCATCAGCTGGAGCGGCAGATTCAGATACGAAACAGATTCAAAAGTCGGATATTTCAAAGACAGCAAAAACACTCAAAATCCGCTTAACACATCTGAGAAATACATTGATTACTACAATGGTAAATACGAAGACACTATCAGGGTCTACGACATCGACTTCCCTCAAGCTTGTAGCGATACATTATATATCCCGAAAAAAGAGGAACCGAAACAATGTTTATATCTGACATTAAGCCCAGCAGGACCATTTTACCCCAGCTCACTCCCTTATACTACAAAGGTAACCGCAAACACGGCTTGGAAAAATCAAAAAAACTACGTACCCGTCTATCAATGGGCGATCACACCAAATGATGCTGACGCCTACATAGTCACACCAAGTGGCAGCCGCGTTAAATATTACGAAGGCACCGAAACCGAAGTTGAAATCTGGTCAAACGAAACAGCCAAAGAAGTTAGAGTTGCCGTAGCGGAAGCTAGCGACAAACAAAGCTGTTACAGCGAAATAAAAATTATCCCACCTGCGATTTGTACTTCTTTAAGCATGAATCCTATAGGACAAAAGCAGCTCACAAACGGTGAAATCCCTTTTGAGCAAATTGTTAATGTGGAAGGAATTTACACCCGAAAACCAAGCGTTGAGAATTATAGATTTTATGTTAATGGAGATCAAACAGCCAAAATTGATAGTGTAAGAGATATATTGGGAATTCAAAAACAAAGAAAATTCACCTATAACGGGAATACACCGGCCAGCGTAACTGTTGTCGAACAAAGCAATCCGTCGGTTTGTCAAAATACATATACGGTTGTTCCTCCCTCATCAGGAGTTTGTGAACAATTAACACTTGAAACACGAGGTCAATTCGAGGTTACGGAATACCCATACAAAAAAACCATTAAAGCCAGCGCCGTCTTCACCAATAATATCAATCAAACTGCCGTCTTCAAGTGGGTGGCATTCGGTAACGCCACTGTTAACGGCAAAAAAATAATTGAAGGCCCTGCGGAAATAGAATTTATCGCTGACGGCCCGGGTGGCTTTGTAGTAACGGAAATAACAAATGAAGCAATATGTGGAGATGAACTGGCAATTTCCAATCCAAAACCAATCTGTACCTCACTTACAGCCACATTCAACGGCAAAACTCCCGCAGAAGGACTGCCTGAAAAAGCCTTTCCGTATGATGTAACAGTTGAAGTAACCGAGATCACACATAGTTACCCTGCCCTTCCTTTTAATGCGCTATTTAAATATCTGACACCTCATTTACCAAACGGAACCAATTATACTCCGGTAAACAAATATACTTTCACAGCTCTGAGCCCGGGTAAAGTTGTTGTTATGGAAGAAACAAATCCCGACGTTTGTAGAGCGGAGGTTGATATTCCAAAAATAACACCTAAAAAATGTATTAGCCTAAATAATGCACCTAAAAGACTGCAAGTAGGGCAATCAATGGAATCAAAAATAACAATTAATCCCGCAGATCATCCTGCAATATATAAATACACCAGCACCAGCACCAACAGCACTTGTGCAACCATTAACGGACAACCTCTCCCTTATGAAACAGAAAATCCAAATGTAACTGTAAAAGCGGGATCAGCCGAGTGTACGGTAAGTATTACAACAATCAATAAAAATACAGGGAAAGTGGAAGATGATTGTAAAGGGCAGATTGAAATTTGGAAAGGTGGAGGCGGAAGTACTCCTACCCCTACACCATCAACACCTCCAGGAGGTGGAAGAACTCCAACACCTACACCATCAACACCCCCAGGCGGTGGCAGAACCCCTGTCCCAACCCCAACACCTACATCAACAACACCTCCGGGCGGCGGCAGCCCATACGAGCGCTTCGACCATAAACTAACAAAAACAGTCAATAAAAGCGTCGCAACCCGCCCAGAAGAAATCGTTAAGTATTCAATCAAATACGAAATAACCGAAAGCATTAAAAATAACAGTCCATTTAATGGCCCGTTCACCATCGTATTCGACGACACTTTGGGCAGAGAAAAACC
>JAHJTR010000069.1 GCA_018829865.1 Patescibacteria group bacterium
GACACAGCTACTAGGTGCCACTTTGCGGGCAAGAAATAGTATTATACCTTCGCTTCTAGCGCTAAATCGTTTTTAGTTTTGTGTATAGAGACATCCTTCTAACTTGAGAAGTGGCTATTATTTGTGCTTTTGTGTTGATCTGAGAGCGCTGTTTTAGGCTGCGGTTTATGCGGATTTTATTGTAGATTTTGGTGAGCATATTATTTGGGGCGACTAATTAAAGATGTGATGATACTTGAAAAACTATATTTTGTCAAGAAATGTGTGATTTTTGTCGGGAGAAAGAGGTAAAAGAGAGAATATTGCTGTTTTTTGATTTAAATAACTTTAATTAAATTGTTTTAAATTTAGTTAAATGTGCTAACTTTTGAATAACTTGTTTCAAGCTTAATTAAGCTACTTTAATTGGACTTAATATTATTAAAACATAAATAACTTGTTCTATTTGAGCTTTTTTTAAAATAACCATTGCAATCCTTCTCTAACTTTTCTATATTGGTTTTAGACTCATTTTAAATATATAGATTAGATTTAATTGGTTTTAAATTTAATAAAGTTTAATTAAATTGGATTAAGTTTAATTAAATTATGTAAAACTTAACTATTTGTAACGCATAAGTGGAAAAAATATTCACTCCAGATCAGGTAGGTAAGATGTTACAAATTCATCCTTTTACGGTGCTGAAGTATATTAAACAGGGAAAACTAAAGGGGAGTAAAATTGGTAGAGTGTATAGGATAAAAGAAAGTAATATAGATAGGTTTTTGGACTCAATGTAAAAAAAATAAAACTAAAATAAAAATAAATGCTCATTAACTGCACCCGCTGCGGCAAAACTCTCTCATCGAGAATCATGAAATGTCCTTTTTGCAGACAAGAAACCGGCGAAATCCTTAATGCTATTTCATCTGCTCCCGTTAAGAAAAAATCAAAATTCAAAACCAGCCTCCACTCCTTTTTCCCGAGAAGAATCTTCAAATAAAAACAAAAATAAAAGCAAAATAGCTACGTCAAAATAATGTGGCTATTTTGTTGTGATAATGTTTTGTTGATGGCTATTTTATCTTTGTGCATTGCTTTTCATTGGGCATTGCTAGGCATTGCAGGGTTATGGGAAGCACTTTTTTGTTGGTGTCCTCAATGGTTTTATTTAATTTATCGAGCTTGCTTAATAAATCATTAATTGAGCTATCCCCTGCTTCGCCGTATAAAATATCGTAGCGCGATTTGAGGGAGCTGATTTCTTGGTCAATTTTAAAGATGTATTGGCTTTTATTTATGTCGGCTGTGACCTGCGAGATGCTTTCACCACCGGTTTGGCTTGCTCCGGGGATGGTGATTTTCATTCTTTCCAAATCTGAACTGCCAACTACCCTATCCGGCTGAGCGGGTGCGTTGATGCCGATGTGCTCGCCGAGGTATTTTTTGACGCTCTCGGCTGTTGATCTTTTGATGGCGTCTTTTTTTGCTTGGGCTTTTTGGGTTTCTTTGTCGGTTTTTGTTGCTGCTGCTGATGTTGTTTTTTTGTCTGTACCTAGGCTTTCCGCGGTTTGGGTGAAACTTGTGCTTGCTTGCTCGATACTTTTTACCAGTTTTGCAAACCTCTCCGAGACTTTTTCCCAGCCTTTGAAGGGGCCGCAGTCTTTGTAGATTTTTAATCTGCTTGAGTATTTTTGAGTTAGATTCGCGGTGATTATTGTGATTTCAGTTTGCTGCAGATTAGTGTATGTCCGTAAATAATTCTCCGCTTCTTTTTCTAAGTCTTTTGTATTTTTTATAATGTATTGACCATCTTTTGTGTCGACAAAATTTCTGACAAAATATAATTCGAATTCTAAAACCGCGTAGTTGTTTTGTAGCGTGTTTATACTATTAGCATCACATTTTATTAAGGCTTGATTGATTGCTTTTTTTGTTTGTTCCATCTGACTTTGGACTTTTGAAATGTCGTCCACTTGGCATTGGTTTCTGAGAATGTCGCCAAAATCATCCAATACCGCATCTGTGCCGGGGAGTTTAAAAACTGTTAAAACTATGCCGCATTCACCGGCTTTTTTTGCTACATCGCGGGTTGAATTTGCCAGTGCTTTGGCTTTTTCTTCGGCTTGCTTGGCTGCGGCTTGCAAGGCCTTTGCCTTTTTTTCGGCATCGCTTGTAACGCTTTTTAGTGGATCCGGAATAGCTGTACTTTGAGCTACTGTGGCGCCGGACATTACAATCAGCGTGCTGAATAATATTAGTGATGTCGCTACAAATTTTATTAAGTTTTTATTCATAATTATTCACAGTCTTTTTTATTTTTTAAAACAGGGCAGATATTTGTATTAATATCATTGAAGCTTATTTTCATCGCCTGAAAATAGGAATTCATATAATCAATTTGTGTGCTTACCGACTGGTAATAGTCGGCTTTATTATAAGCTTTATTGCCTTGAATTGTTGCAGACAGATCTTGCGCTGATTTTATTTCTGCTCGGTTTAGTGATTTTTGGATCTCGTCGCTGAGTTGCTCGGAACTGATATCCGCCGGTAATGATTTAATTGTTTGCGATTGAATTTGAGAGGTGCTTGTAATAAATCTTTCTTTTTTGGGGTCGTAATAATCTCCTCCCAAATTACCTTTGAGAATATTATTTAGACTGATCATATTTTTTTTGCCTACGGTATTTGTGTCGCTCGGTGTTTGAATCGGGTTAAAAACGAGGATTACATTCATCGAAATTCCCGATAGACCAATTGATTTTTTGCATTTATTCGGCTCGAGCAGATTTCCGGTTAGCTTGTTTGGTGTAAGATTTTTGGTTACAACTTTATTTAGATTGTCCTTGATACTAATGATGTGGCATGAAAGACAGTTTGCGGAATCGGTGAATAAACTTTGTTTTTTCATATTGAAATTGACCTCAAAACAAATCCAGTCGTTACATTTCTCTTGAGTTTTTTTGGTGTAGGCTGCTTCGGCGGTGATTTTTTGATCTTCGGGGTATTCGATGTTTGAGCCTTCACTTAGCGCTGTTTGCGTTTCTTGTGATAATTCCGCGACATATTCTTCTTGAAGGATTTCTGTTGGATTGATTGGTAAAGGAGATTTAATCACTTCATCAATTTGTGAATTGATTCCGGCGTCAGCTAAACATTGTAGTCTGTTTTCAGTTGGATTTGGAATATATGATGGGAGTGGAGATTTTATTGGAGCGCCCGGAGCGGCTTGGTTTCCCGGTTTTGCGGTGGGGTTGCTGCCTGCAGCCGGTATTAATTTTGAAGGTGGCGGGCTCGGTGTTGGTTTTGGTTCATTTTGCTCAGATTCGGCTGTTTTGGATTTAACCGTATCGGTGGGGGCGGGGTTAAGAAAATCTATTCCTGCACCGCGGCTGACATTTGCTTTGTCATAAAAAAGCAGATAATCAATTTTGTCTAAATCGGCTAATAAATCGAAACCTGAGTTTTGTATATCTCCATCTGAAAAAATTTGCATTGGCTGCACATAGCCCCTTGTCTCGGCCTCTAATTCGGTTAGCTTTAGCTGCTTTTGGTAAAGAGCTTTTACTTGCTCTGACTCTTTCATCGCTTCATCAAAAGTTAAATTCGTTGTACTTTGCCTTATAACATTTACTTGGCCATTAAGAATTGCTGATACTTCGTAATTTGCTAATCCCGCTAACTTTGCTGTTTTGGCAATTGCATCGTCCGTGGGTTTTTTTGCGACATTAATATAGGCTGATGCATAAATATTTCTGCCTAATTTATTGTTAAAATTTAGTGCGAATGGGCTGAATGAACCCAGGCTTAAATCACCTTGATCCTTAAAAATGATGGCGGCGATATTGTTAACATATGCTGCTGTTGCGTCTGCTTCCTGCGGCGTTGAGCATAATTTTATTTCGTCCTCTTGGGTGAGAGGTTTTGATGTTTCGTTTGCTGCCTGAGCATAACCGCAGGTAACCACTGCTGTGATCATTGTAAAAATCAGGATTTGTATGAATTTTTCTAAATACATTTGGTCGTGGTTACATCAATGAATTTGTATTGATACATGTTGATAATGTTTCTGAGTGCGCCCATATTATCTCGGTATTTTTCGAGTAAACTTAATGTTGTTTCAAACTTTTTATGCATTGGATATGCGGATCTGAATTCATGATAAGTGGCTAAGGATAGGTCTAGCGCGTTTTTGGCATTTTTTATTTCACGGGTAATTAATTGCTGGCGTTTTGCATATGCTTCTAATTCTTGCTCGATGGTTACTGCGGGTTTTACATTCGCTACTACATCGCTAACTCTATCCTGATGGATTTTCATTACCTTTAAGAAAGCCTCATATTTTTTTAGGGACTCGTGCGCTACGCAATATGTTGTCACATTATTACTTTCGCAGGGTTTTCGTTTGCCTGTTTTGCTGTCGATTTCGGGCAATTTATCAATGAAAGTGTTTGGTTTGCCGGAGGTAATTAAATCTATTCTATTATTAAATAAATCATTTAGAGATTTATGATATAAACCGATGGCTGTACCTAGACATAATTCGGGCTTGGCGAAATCCTCGTCACTGGCGTAAATAAAATTTGTCGGCAGGTCGCGGAGGAGAATCCCGACGCCGATGAGAATAATCAGACTTAGCAAAATGATTAATTTTTTGCGCATAGTTTAAAGAGGTGGGCAATTACTTACATAACATGGCACTTTTTGTGAAAAAACTTTGAGATAACCGTTGATTGTGCCGACTTCACGGTTGAGGGTGTTTAATTTAGTGTTGATGTCACGCATTCTTTCAGCCAGGCGGATGGTGCTTTTTCGTTGCGCGTTTGCGATAATCATGCTGCGCTGGAAATTTTCGGCGGCTAATAAATACTTGTCGATAATTTGCTGGCAAACCTGGACGTCGTTTAGGGCTTCGTCTCTGTTGTGTGTTTGACCGAAACTTAATCGGGTTCTTTTATTAATTAGTTTTGCCTGATATTGCAGGAATTTTTGATTGGCTATGTCGATTAAATCGGCGGTCGCTTTTTTGCTTTGAAGATGCTGCTGGAGAAATGCTTCGTATTCCTTTGATTCTTTGTCGAGAAATGTTTTTAGCTCGGGTTGGCAGCTTGTAAAACTTGCATTTGTATTAGTCGCTGGGGTTGTTTGGGCAACCGCGCTTAAACCTGTGACCGCTACTGCCGCAAGCAAAATCGTTATTAAAAAGATGTTAATTGTTTGTTTCATTTTTTACTTTTATTATGTTGCTTCTGACATAGATTTTTTTATTGTCCTCATCATAGATAACACTCATCACTTCGTCCAGAGGCAGAATGTCCGCTTTGTTTTTGAGTGAAACGGGGCATGGGCAGACTTTGCATTCAGGCAAAGTGAAATTGATTCCTTGTGGTAATTTTGTTCTCGGGTCGATGTTATCATCTGATCTATCAAGTGGATTTGTGCCGCGTTTTATTTCCATAGCGTCGCCAACTCCTCCCAGATCAGTGTCGGAATTTTTGGGATCGGTTGAGTATAGTTTAGTTTCTTCCGCATCACTTAAGCCATCTGAATCGGTATCTTTGTCGTCGATTTTGTATAAAGGATTTGTGCCGCGTTTGATTTCATCTCCGTCTTTTATTCCGCCTTCGTCTGTGTCGGGATTATCGGGGTCGGTTCCGTAAATCAATGACTCGTCTATATTGCGTAGACCGTCGTTATCGCGATCGTCCGCTTTATCTTTTGGTTTTTTAGATAAATCCAATTGAGTTAAATTAAACGGTTTGTCATCTTTGGGATCTAGTAAATTTGTGCCCATTTGGTATTCATCTCCATCTCCAACCCCTCCTTTATCCGTATCCGGATCATTTGGATTGGACCTCAATTGATACTCAAGTATATTGCTCAAACCATCGCTATCATTGTCTGCGTTTTCGTTATCAATTTTATTTATTTTTTCATATTCATCAGGTATACCGTTTTGATTTTGATCGGCTTCGTAACAGTTGCTTGCGTTTAAAACTCGATCCGCCATAATTGCAAATTCACCTCGTGTAATTAATTTTGCGGGGTCTTGCGCTTCTTTTTCGGTGAGAATAAAGTTGCTTTGAAATTTTGCCTTCGCGTCAATTATATAAGGGGTGAGATTGGTTGAAACGGCTATATACGGGTCATACCAGGCTTGGCCTTCTTTGATTTTTACGCCATCCAAACTGATGATTTTTTCTTTATCCAAGACCTCGAGAATAATTTTTGCGGCTTCAGCGCGATTAATATTTTGCTCGGGTTTGAAGAGAATTAAATTGTTTTGAGGATTTTTTTCATTTAAATAACCGCTGATAAATCCGCGCAGTGCCGCTTCTTTTATTTCGTCATAATACCAAGGATCCCCTTCCGATTTAAGCGTGATGTCGCCAAAAATCTGAGGAAGTTTGTAGCTATCCGGGCGCGGATCAATACAAAGAATTTTTAAAATAATTTTTGTGTACTCGGCGCGAGTGATTAATTTATCCGGCATGAATTTTGATTCTCCTCCCTGAATATACCCCTGAATAATTCCCAAATCGTTTAACTTTTTGGTTATTTCATAAAGTGCTGAGCTTTTATTAATGTCATTGAATGCGTTTTTTTCTTTTATTAGAGGATTGGTGCCGGCGTTGATTTCGTCGTAATCGCTGATACCATCGCCATCGGTATCTTTATTGTTCGGATTGGTATTGTAAGTGAATTCCCGGTAATTGGTGAGGCCGTCATTATCATTGTCATTGTTTTTGTCGGAAGGATCCTGCGGATTCAGGCCGTTTAACTTTTCGTAAATATCGGTTAATCCATCACCGTCAGTGTCTAAATTTTTGTCGATGGATTGGGGCTCGTACTTAGGGACGATTGGGATTCCGCTGTCGTCACTTCTGAATTCAACATTTCTTTTCAGATCAACAGGAATGAAAACTTCGGCAATAATGTTGTTGCCTGATTTTATGTTGATGATCATCGGGTCATCTTCATTAAGGGCTTTTTTGAGGTTGAGTGAGAGATTTGGATCATAAAGATAAATATTTCCATCAGGTAAAATGCGGGCATTTATATTATTTACTTTGCCAATTGAAATGCCTCCGCCAAAAAGAATGTCGCTGCCCGGGATAAAATTGAATTCGTAACTTTGATCGACGGGGCGAACGTGAATGCCATTAAGCCTGAGTGTGTTTGCTTCTGTGAAGTTGAAATTTTCTTTTGTAAGGGTTGCATCTGTGTTTGGATCTACGACGAGGTAAGTCGTAGAAATTATTTCTCCGGTTTTATTGGATATTTCGATTCGGGTTGGGAGGTTTTTTTCAGCCGGTAAAACCTTGGTTTGATAGTCCGGATTTTTGATATTGATTGTGCCGGTTTTGGGGTTAATTATGGCTATATCTTCACCTTTTTCGTTAATCATTGCTAACACTTCTTTATTATTTAATTCGTCTGTTCGGTAAATTCCCTCTTGATCAGTAAGATAAATTCCGTCTTTGTTGGCGTTGGTGGTTTTTATTTTTTCCCAAGGCTGGGTGCCGCGTTTGCGGAGAATTGTTATTGGGATGTTGGAGTTTGCAGGAGTGACTTGGCCTTGGAAACCTTCAATTTCAGCTTCTTCTTGAATATTAATTTGAGGGAGGACAACCTCAATGGTTATGATTTGAGTTGAAGTGTTGCCTACTTCGTCGATTACATTGAGGGCTACTTTTTGTTTGCCGAGTTTTTTGAATGGACCGATTGTGACTTTGTTTTCGCTCATGTCGTTGCTTGGGTTGCCATCGAAGTTTGTGTCGACATTGTTGTCTGCGTCTTTGAAGAAGTCTTTGTCATTGTATGGTTTGCCATCATTGTCGCTGTCTACTTCGGCGTCTAAATCGTAGTAGTATCCGATTACCGGGCTATCCGCGTCAAATGAACCTGATCCATCCAAAGTGATTGTACCGTAAAGTGGGGCTTGTCTTTCACTGCCGCCGGCATTCGGGATTGGGGCGTTTTTGTCGGAGCAGTTTTGTGGAGCCAATAAAAGCACATTTGATGACTGACTTAAAATTTTATTTTTGTCGAAAGATTTTATTTGTGCATAATAATTTGAGTTTTCTAGCTTGAGATTGATTGATGGTGAATCGGCGTCTTCTAACTCCTGCACCTTAATATATGCGGGAGAATTATATGTGTGATTAATGTAACCGAAATTAATTGTGCCGCTTTTTGAGTAAATCAAATCTTCGGGGAGGACCAAACTGCCTTCACGAAGCGGTTGATTTGAGATAATGACTTCGGGATTAATAAGCAGAACTTTGCCACTAATTTGGAGATCGGCGTTCTCGAAGATCAGATCGGATGAAAGGACAATATATTGACCGGCCTTTAATTCGATTCCGGTGGTTTTATCATCGTTGAAAAATAATTTACTATCTATGAAAGCTTGAACAATATTGTCCGCCGTAATGGCTGTGCGAGGTGAGCCACTTGTTAAGTATGTACGCCTTGCACCTGTTACTGCTGCGCTGCCGCTCAATGAGTCGATTTTATAAGTTGCTTTGTGAGGGATGCCGTCTTTGGCAAATTCATCTCTAAAATTAATTATGTGAACGAATTTGTTGGCGTTTTCGGTTGGTAGATGGACGTGTTGCAATTTGTCGTAAATATCCATCGCATAGCCCGTGGCATTTTGTTTTTTATCCCAGGCCAGATCGATATTGCGATTGCCGATTGTTGTGATCTTAAACCTGTTTTGGGGGCTTAGATTACTTTGCAGATCAGCGGCATTGATAACCTTTGGGCTGTCTGAATAATAACGCAGAGTAGCTTTTTTATTTTGATTTTCTTTGAGATATAAATCGCCGCCATAACCGTAAACAAGATCCATGTCGCCGTCGTCGTCGTAATCGAGCTCGATAATGTGTGGTTTTTTGTCTATCTCTCC
>JAHJTR010000070.1 GCA_018829865.1 Patescibacteria group bacterium
CCCCGTCAAACCAGCCGCATCTGCGACCTCGGCCTGTGGTTGAGCCGAATTCGTTGCCTACCTCTTGCATTTTTTTACCCGTGTCGTCGTTTAGCTCGGTAGGGAAGGGGCCTTCTCCGACGCGAGTAGTGTAGGCTTTGAGGATTCCGATTGTGTGTGTGATCTTTTTTGGGGCGATTCCGCAGCCCGCGCAGATTCCGCCGAGTGTTGTGTTTGATGAAGTTACGAATGGGTAGGTGCCGTGATCTATATCCAGTAGCGATCCGTTTGCTCCCTCTAGTAAGATATTTTTTCCGGTATCAAGTGCTTTGTTTAGATAATAGCTCGTATTAATAATCATCCCCTTAAAATAATCTGCGAGTTTTTTGTACTGATTCAGTTCGGCCTCAGCATCATAATTTGAGATTTTTTCGGAATTCTCGCCAATGTTGCCATAAACTTTTTTGTGTAATTCCAGCGCCGCTTTATATTTCTCCTCAAAATTATTAAAATCCGTTAAATCTCCAACTCTTAAATTAATTCGATTAATTTTATCCGCATACGCAGGCCCGATTCCTCTCATTGTTGTGCCTACTTTGCCGGCGCCTTTTAACTCCTCATGTATACCATCAATTACTTTATGATATCCGAAAACAATTTGTGCTCGATCCGAAATAAATAATCTCCCATTCAAGTCGATATTTTTTAGATCTTCAATCTCCTGCTTAAGGGCGGCAACATCAACCACGCAGCCGTTACCAATCACGCAAACCTTGCCCTCCTGCAAAATACCGGAAGGCAATAAATGGAAGACGATTTTCTTCTTCTCACCATCAACCTCAAAATTAATCGTGTGGCCGGCATTAGCACCACCATTCGCGCGCACAATGATATCGTATTGCTCGGCTAAAATATCCACGAGCTTGCCTTTGCCCTCATCACCCCATTGCAAACCGAGCACAGCCAGACAGTTACCGTATTTCTGCGTAAAATCGTTCATATTATTTTGAGTTATAGGTATTTGGAGCGCAATAACTGAGCACAATTAATATAATTGAAAAATTTGGATATTACTATAAAATGTAAGATAGAAATTGTCTGGTTCCAATTCGGTAAAGGTCGGGTTAAAAAAGTGAAGCCGCTGAGGGATAAAATTTCAATACTAATAATTAGATATAACAAACATATGATTTCAAGGGATACAGTTCAGCAAAACCTCGTCAATTGTCTCATTGGAAGCGATTTTGCTTTACTTGGCGTGAAAAGAGTCGGGAAGGTTAGAGATTGCTATACGAAGCAGAATAAAAGAATTATTGTGGTGACTGACCGTGTTTCGGCGTTTGATCATACTTTTAAAGAGGCGATTCCCTTTAAGGGGCAGGTGCTGAATCAGATTTCAGCTTATTTTATGGAGGCAGCCGGTACAATTGTTCCGACTCATATTATTTCGCTGCCTGATCCCAATATTACGGTTGCCAAGGAATGTGTGCCTTATCCGGTTGAGATTATTGTGAGAGGATATTTAACCGGTCATGCTTGGAGAGTTTATAAGGAAGGAAAAAGGAAGCTTTGCGGAGTGGTGCTGCCTGATGGGATGAAAATGAATCAAAAATTTGAGAAACCGATTATTACTCCTACAACCAAACCTGACGAAGGTCATGATGAGGATATAAGCAGGCAGGAAATTATTGAGCGAGGGCTTGTGCCAAAATTGGTTTATGAAAAAATTGAAGAGAAGGCGCTTGAATTGTTTAAGCAGGGGAGTGAGATGGCGGCTAAACGTGGCCTTATTCTCGTGGATACAAAATATGAGTTCGGGGATTATAACGGTGAATTGACTTTGATCGATGAGGTGCATACTCCGGATTCTTCCAGATTTTTTTATGCCGATAGTTATAAAGAGAATTTTGAGAAGGAGTATAAGCAAAAGCAGCTTTCAAAGGAGTTTTTGAGAGAGTGGCTGATGGATAAGAATTTTCAGGGGGAGGAGTTTCAATCGGTACCGGCACTTGATGACGAGATACGAATAGATGTGGCTATGAGATATATAGAGCTTTATGAAATAATTACGGGCAGGGAATTTGTTGCTGAAATTGGTAAACCGATTGAGAAGCGGATTGAAGAAAATATTCAACAATACTACTAATTTTAAAAACCATGCTAGTACCAATTATTATGGGATCCGAGGTCGACAAACCTCATGCTGAAAAGATAACTGAAATTTTTGATAAATTTGGGGTTAAATATGAATTAAAAGTTGCTTCGGCGCATAAGGTACCCGAGAAGGTTTTGGAAATTGTGAAGGATTATAATAACTCTGATGAGTGCATTTGTTATATCACGATTGCAGGGCGATCAAATGGATTAAGTGGTGTGGTTGCGGCTAATAGTGTTCATCCGGTTGTGGCTTGTCCTCCATTTAAGGATAAGGATGATTTTAGTGTAAATATTAACTCCACTTTGCAAATGCCATCCGATACGCCGGTGCTAACGGTTGTTGATCCTAAAAATGCGGCTCTTGCGGTGATGAGAGTGCTTGGGAATTGTGATAAGGATTTGAAAGCGAAAATTGCGGAAGGGATTGAAAAGGTTAAGGCGGGGTTTTAGGGGGGAGGTGGTGGTGAAAAGGAGCAGGGCTGTAGCCCTGCTCCAACGGAAACGGTGGGGAACGGTGGAAAGTAGGCTACCCATTGCGGCGACGAAAGGTCTATACAAAGTAAAATTATTAACTCAAAATATTATGTCACTGGATCCATTAGTTGCAATATCGCCCATAGATGGCAGGTATCGGGCGAAGACCAAAGAGCTTGCGAATTATTTCAGTGAACAGGCTCTTATTAAATATCGAATTTATGTTGAAGTGGAGTGGTTTATTTTCCTCCTAAATGACCTAAAATTAACAGGCACTAAACCTATTGGTAAGACCGATTTGATTAAGCTGCGTGAGATTTATAAATATTTTGATACGGTGGCGGCAAATCGGGTTAAGGATATTGAAAAGGTGACGAATCACGATGTTAAAGCGGTTGAATATTATATTAAGGAGAATATTAAGGACCTTGCTGTTGATAAATATAGCGAGTTTATTCATTTTGGCTGTACATCTGAGGATATTTCGAATTTGTCGGTTGCGATGATGCTGAGGGATGCCGTGAAGGAAGTTGTTTTGCCGCTGACGAGTGGGTTGATACAGAGTCTTTATGACAGGGCTAAGGAATATAAAAATGTGGCGTTGCTGGCACTAACTCATGGGCAGCCCGCTTCTCCGACTACTGTTGGCAAGGAATTTATTAATGTTGTTGAGCGGCTTTCGCGTCAGTATAAACAATTGCAGGGGCAAACTTATTTGGGCAAGATAAATGGGGCTGTTGGTAATTTCAATGCTCATTTATCGGCTTATTCAGGGGTTGATTGGCTTAAGGCCAGTGAAAAGTTTGTGACTAAATTGGGGCTGACTCACTCCAAATATACTACTCAAATTGAGCCTCATGATTTTATGGCGGAGAATTTTCATAATATGATTCGGATGAATAATATTGTGCTGGATTTTGATCGCGATATTTGGACGTACATTAGCCGCGGGATTTTTAAGCAGAAGCTGAAGAAAGGGGAGATTGGTTCTTCGACAATGCCGCATAAAGTGAATCCGATTGATTTTGAGAATA
>JAHJTR010000071.1 GCA_018829865.1 Patescibacteria group bacterium
TGACATCGACCGCTTCACCTACAAAGTCTTCAACACCTGGGGCATCGGCAAAGACGACGTCGATAACGGCATATTGCTGGTAACAGTCATCAACGATCGCGCATTCCGCATCGAAACCGGCAATGGCGTTGAAGGCGTTTTGACGGATTACGAAGCCAAATTGGTTACCGAAAGCAATCTCGTCCCTAATTTTAGAAATCAGAATTACTATCAAGGATTCACAGACACAGTAACCGACTTAAAATTATTTCTTGAAGAAGATCCAAGCATCAAGTCAAAATACGAAAAAATCGCCAGTAAAAGCGATAATACTCCCGCCTACTCATTTTTCTGGTCATTTGGACTCGCCGTTATCTTTTCAATAATACTGGAAAGCATCTTCAAAAAAGATAAATCCAGAAAATCAGCCAAAAGAATTTCAGGCGCAGGATTATTCCTCGGAGGCGTTGCATTGCTTGCACTGGGCTTTATCGCCACACTCGGCATAACTTTTGCCATCACCGGAATACTGCTTTTCATCTTCTCATCAAAGTCATCCGGCGGCGGCAGCGGTGGCCTTCCTTTTTTATTTATGGGTGGAGGAGGAAGCGGCGGTTTCGGCGGAAGCAGCGGAGGATTTGGAGGAGGCTTTGGCGGTTTCGGCGGCGGAGGATCAAGTGGCGGCGGATTTAGCGGCGGTTGGTAAAAAATATCAATAACTTAAAATATTCATGACAGCAAACATTAAAGAAATATTCGAAAACAATCTGGTTTCACTTTTCAATTATCAAAAGCATTCAATTGAATTTTTGGTGCTCGTTATTCAAAACACCAATTATGAGCAGCTCAAGAAAGCCAAATCCTCCCTCAAGAAACACAATCTGATTATTATGACCAAACTGGATTTCAAAGAGGGGCACGACGTCTTCCCTATCGAATTTTTGGATATGAAAAGTTCGTATAAAATGATTGAAGGAGAAGACCTCCTCAAAGATCTAATAATTCAAAAGACGGATTTGAGGCATCAGTTAGAGCACGAAATCAGGTCTAAACGCATCCATCTCAAAGATCAATTCATTCAAAATGAAGAACGTGATTTTATTTTAAGGATATTGCCGACTCTAACGCCCATCATCAAATCGCTTCTCTTCCTAAAAAACATCGAATTTTCAAATCAACTTGACGATAACTTGTCAAAACTGCAAGAGGCCTATAAAATTGATCCCGCCTTTTTATCTGAAATCGCTGAAATAGAAGAAGGGAAAAAACGCACAGATAAAGAAAAATATCCTTTTTACATCCAAAGACTCGATGAACTGTTAACAAACTTAGTAAACAAAATTAATTAATATTTTATAAAAAAACTATTATGAAAAAAGGACTATTAGCATTAATAATTATCGGAGTTGTCGCACTTGCTCTGGGCAGCTGGGTAATAAACGTTTACAACGGAATGATTAGCAGAAGCGAAATCGTCAGTCAAAAATGGAGTAATGTTGAGACGCAATATCAAAGAAGAATCGATTTGATACCGAATTTAATCAGCGCAGTACAAGGAGCGGCAGACTTTGAAAAATCAACACTTACAGCGGTTACAGAAGCCAGAAATAATATGGCAAGCGCAAAAAGCAGTGGCGATCGAGGCGCGCAAATTGAAGCAATGAACGGTTTCGACAGTGCAATATCAAGATTACTTGTAACAGTTGAAGCTTATCCGAATATCAAATCAACCGAAGCTTTCATTCAATTCAACACAGAATTAGCCGGAACCGAAAACCGCATCAGGCAAGCCAGAGACAATTATAATGAAGTAGTTAAAGACTATAATTTATTCATAAAAATATTCCCAAATAAATTATTGGGAGGACTATTCGGATTCGAGGAAGAAGAATTCTTCGAAGCGGAAAAAGGCGCAGAAGTAGCCCCTGACGTTGAATTCAACTTTTAATTATCGAAAAACTAATCCTTATTAATCATGAACGATCAAGACATGTCTCAAAACGACGAAAAAAAAACAAATACCGACGATAACACGCCTGCAAACGAAGATGAAAAAACTATTCCCGTGGAACTGGAGGAAGATGAACTCCAAGACAAACATGTCGACGATCATGATGACGATGATGACGATGATGACGATGATGACGATGATGACGATGACAACCAAGCAGAAGTCAAAAAACTGCAACACGACCTGGCAGCTATGACCGAAATTGCCAAGCGAGCCATGGCCGACCTGCAAAACTACAAAAAACGTGCTGAAGAAGAAAGATCAGGGCTGCAAAAATTTGCGGCTCTGAATCTGATCATTCAACTTTTGCCCATCCACGAAAATTTCAAACGAGCCTTCGAACAAAAACCCGAAGAACTCGAAGGCAACCAATGGATTGAAGGCATCATCATCATCGAAAAACAATTCAAAGACGTTTTGGAAAAACAGGGAATCACCGAAATTACAGCGGATGACGAACACTTCGACCCATTAAAACACGAAGCAATGATGAAAGGCCCGGGGGAGCTTGATAAAGTAATAGAAGTTTTCGAACCCGGCTACATGATGGGAGACAAAGTGCTTAAACCGGCTAAGGTTAAGGTTGGAGATGGAAGTCCGGATGAAAACAACTAATAAAAAGGTCAATTCAATCTAGCACTATCAATTTTGACCACCCCTTTCAATATCCTCTTCAAAAACTTGTTCAAGCTCATAGTTTAGAGCTGCCGCCTCACGTTCGGTCTGCTGACTTCTAGCCCGGTGTTTTTCATCTTCCTCCTCCATAAGATCAAGATTTGGCTGAGATTCTTTCGCAACTTGAGCCCCCAAATCAGCAACCGAAACACCATTAAAAACTTCAGATATCAAACCGGTAAGTTGTTCCTGAAATTGAGATAAATGATCATCACCCAATATCTTCCCTTTATCCAAAAAAATTTCAGCACAACATTGAAACAAAATATAATCATCTGATCGCAAATCAGAAACTTCAATATCACTTAACAATTCAAATATTTTCTCAGCATCATTACCTTTTCCATTGTTTTTATCTTCTTCAGAAAGACCATCATTAAAGGATTTCAAACTCATAAACAACGCAATCATATCCATTGGATAATCACAATTAAATATATCGGGTTGCATAAAACAAAAATCAAAAGATTTTAAATAATTTAATTTCCATAGCAATTCAGCATTTTTTCTTATCTCATCACAAAACTCAATAGCCACACTTAATGGCAAATCTCCAACATTCACATTTTGCTCACCTAAATGAGGTAAATGCATTTTTAAAAATCGCTCACACAATTTTAAGACCTCCTCCTCCTCAAAATACTCAATAGCCCCTTCAAAAACAGTTCTTATCTCTCCAATTCCCCGGCAACTAAATTGACGAAATAAGCCACATTCATTCAATGCTAAAGAAACATCAATCGCAGCCCTATTTCTATTCACACATTCACCAACAGCAATAATCTCCGCATCCTTACTTACTTCAGTAACATTCGGAAATAAATCATTTTCCCTCACTTTAATCCCTTTCTTTCCCATATTTATAAACGTTAAATACTAGGACGATATACTAATATGTAAAGGCCAAAAATGTAAAGAGAATCAATCATTCCCTCTCCGCACAAACAATATATCACATTCACCCCATTCAACAAAAAAAACATATTTTACTCTTGACCACTTTTTATTAGCACTCTATAATTATGAGTGCTAATAGATTATTCGCATCAAATCAATAATAATTTAACTCCCAATAAAATGTCAAAAATCATTGGAATCGATCTCGGAACCACCAACTGCTGCGTCGCAGTTATGGAAGGATCCGAACCCACAATTATCGCTAATAGCGAAGGAAATCGCACAACCCCAAGTATCGTTGCAATCAAGGATGGTCAACGTCTTGTAGGTGTCACAGCTAAACGTCAGTCAGTGACAAACCCCGAAAACACAATTTATAGTGCAAAGCGTTTCATCGGTCGCCAATACTCAGAATCCGAAAACGACATAAAAAAAATGCCTTTCAAAATCGTTAAAGGCGGTAAAGGAGAAGTCGAA
>JAHJTR010000001.1 GCA_018829865.1 Patescibacteria group bacterium
CCGCAAGCAAATCTCGAAATCTGCGTCTTCGAAAGAGGCACACCCATTTTTTTAGCAATAGCCGCAGCCAAATCACCATGAGATGAGCCTGAAAAAATCATCAATTTCGCCATATTTTTTAAGATTAATTTCTGGAGAATAATATAACACTATAAAGACATTCTTGACAAAATATTTTAATAATACCCAAGCCCTTTCCACCATTCAATAGCCCTCCTCGCAATCCCCTCCCCATCAATCCCAAAGCGATGATAAACCTGCTGCCATTTACCCGATTCACCAAAAGCGTTATCAACCCCAATCCGCAAAAGCTCTCTTGGATGATCCTCGCTCAGCACCTCAGCCACCGCGCTTCCAAGTCCTCCAATAATATTATGATCCTCAACCGTAACCAGCAACTTACATTCCCTAGCCGTCTGCACAATCAATTCCCGATCAATCGGCTTAATGCTCGGCATATCAATCACCCGCCCATAAATACTTTTCTCTTTCAACCGATTCAGCGCATCGATACAAGTATGCACCGTCGCCCCCGTCGCAATAAACCCAATATCCTTCCCTTCCCCCATCATATGCCCCTTCCCAATAGTAAATTGATAACTTTCATCATAAATTTGAGGAGTTTTTTTACTCAGGAGTCTAATGTACGTCGGCCCATAATCATCAACAATTTTTCCAAGAATTCTTTTAGTTTGATAAAAATCACAGGGAGAAAAAACCTTCATGTTCGGCAAACCTCTCATTAGCGAAATATCCTCCAAAGATTGATTAACAGCCCCATCTTGCCCCGCCATAAGGCCGGCATTGGCCCCGATTATTTTTATATTCAAATTAGGCAAACAAACTCCATGCCGAATCTGCTCATAACATCTCCCACTAACATAAACCGCATAACTACAAGCAAAAACAGTCTTCCCGCGAAGTGCGAATCCTGTAGCCGAATTAATCATATTTGCCTCAGCCGTACCAAGATTAAAATGCCGCTCAGGATAATCCGTAGCAAACGCATCAGTTTTAATGGCATTAGACAAATCCGCATCAAGCACAACCATATTTTTATACAAACCACCCAGTTTACGCAAAACTTCCCCAAAAGCTTGTGTTGTAGATAAAGCGGAAGAATTAATCATATCCATAAATCACTTTTAGAAATTTGCCATCCACCTGCGAATGCCATTAAAGCATAAAAATGACTGACACCATAACAAAAACTACATCTCAAAAAGCACACACGCAATCACCCTCTACACGGAATCCCCTTCCAAAGTTGAAATATTAATTTTATCGCCAAAGTTAATGCTGTAATCGTCGGATAGTCCCCCATTAATCTCCAAAAGATACCTAACCTTATGTTCACTTGCATAATTCTCGCAAGTTTCAGTTGCGCACGGCTGCACATCCTTAAAAATATCCACAATATTCAAATCCTCATCAATAAAAATCATATCAAGCGGAATCAACGTATTTTTCATCCATAAGGAGGCATAAGACGGTTTCCTCAAGTCAAAAAGCATCGCCTGATTATCATCAAGCGATTCACGATACATCAAACCCTGCTCCATCTCGGCAGCGGAATCGGCAACTTCGGCAACAAATTCTTTAGCATCTTTAATAGTTTCGATTTTAACGATAACTTTTTCATCGCTTGGACCAGTCAACAAATCACATCCCGAAAGCCCCATCAGCAAAATCACAAAAGAAAAAACTATAAATAATTTACGAAACATTTTAGAAATAATTTAAAATTTAAACATATTTAATTTTCATATAACACCCGCATAATATACGAAACAGACTTTTTTTAACACAAAACACACAAATATACCAATAAACAAGATAAATTCTATATAAAAAATAATTTACAACCTTCTCATTATTTGCAATAATTTAAATATAAAAAGCTTACCTCAACTAAACATGCAAAAAGAAAAAATTCCAAAAGATAGACCGGCATTCCTGGTTGACGAACAATTAAAAGAAGCCGCAAAAAAAGCAGCTAAAGCTTTCGAACAAGAAGAAAAGGAATTAGAAGAATACAGATATGCATAAATTTAAAGATAAGCACCTATTAATAGATACAAATCTACTCATTGCTATATCTAAATATAGCGGAGACGGATTTTTTGATAACTTTCTAAAAAAATTAGAAAACCAAAATATAAAATCAGTAATTGAAGAAGCAACTTTATTTGAATTCAGAAGAGGATCAAGAAAACAATCACATCTAGACGACAAAAATCAATTCTTAAATTTTCTATTTGGAGGAGAAAAAAATAAAATGATTTTACAAAGCTCAACTTCCAAAGAAATTCTTAATAATGCAGAAAAATTAGCAATTATATATAGTCACAAAAATCCTAACTTATCAAAACAGATATCTTTTGTAGATTGCCTAGTGGCTTCACAACTAATGAAATACAAAAACAATCTCTATCTTGCTACAATAGACAACAATGACTATCCATTATTCATTTTTAATCGTGATAAACTGGTAACTATAGATACAAAAAAAGAAATAATAAATATCGGCATCTACTCTTTTAATGAAGAAAAATACCAACAATGTTTAGCAGATTTTAAAAAAGCCTGATTTCACCCCCTCAAACCTGCGCCCTAAGCAAAGGCAGCACCTCCTCCATCTCCGCATCACTAAGCACACTCCGACTATAAGCCGCTTTATGCTCAGCAAACGGAATCCCCTTGCCTTTTATGGTATTACAAATAATCACCACCGGCTTACGCTTCACATTCCACGCCTTATTTATCGCCTCCAGCAGCATATCAAAATTATGCCCATCAATAATTCGAATCGGATACCAACCGAATGAAGTAAATTTCTCAAAAATCGGATCAATCTCCATAATCTGCGCAACCCGCCCATCCATTTGCAGTTTATTCCTATCAACAAAAGCAATCATATTATCCAGCCGATAATGCGCCGCACTCATCGCCGCCTCCCAATTCTGCCCTTCCTGCAGCTCAGCATCGCCTAAAATCGTGTAAACTTTATTAGGTTTTTTATCAAGTTTTAAGGACAACGCCAACCCCACCGAAACGGATAACCCCTGCCCAAGAGAGCCTGTAGTCGCATCAACTCCGGGAATTTTAACAGAAGGAAACCCCGAAAGCAGCCCCCCAACCTTAGCAAAATATTTAAGTTCATCTTCAGCAAAAAACCCCCGCTGCGCCAAAGCCGCATAAAGAGCCGGCGCCGCATGCCCCTTCGAAAAAACCAAAAAATCCCGCTCATCCCATTGCGACTTTTTAGGATCAACCCTCATCACTTGCCGATCATTAATCACCCCAAAATAAAGCGCAGCCACAATCTCCATCACACTCATCACCGACCCCGTATACCCATAATTCGCCTCATGCATCGCTTCAAGCGCCATCACCCTAAGTTTAGCCGCAATCCTCTCAAGTTTTTTATTTTCCATCAAGCTTAAATTATCCATTTTTTTAATGCAGCCTCACTATACTCACATCCTCGCAGCTATTCAACAGTTCATTTAGCGGTTTTTTAAGTTGAGGATGGAGAATATCCCCGGCGATTTCACTTAACGGTAGCAGCACAAATTTGCGCTTATGTAATTGTTTATGAGGAATAGTCAAAACTTCCTCCTCAATAATCCGATCATCATAAAGCAAAATATCAATATCAATCAGCCGAGGCCCCCATTTTTCGCCCTTTTCTCTCCCCATATCACTCTCAATTTTTTTACAAAATTCCAAAAGTTCTTGAGGAGTAAGGGCAGTCTCAGCCAAAACACACATATTCAAAAACCAAGGCTGATCCTTTTTGCCAAAAGGCTCACTTTCATAAAGATTAGAAGATTTAATTATCTGCACACTCGGCTCTAAAAAATGCAGAGCCATTCTTAAATTCTCTTCAAGATCACCTAAATTTGTACCGAGACCAAGACAAATCATTCCTTTTTTCATAATTACAAGACTCAATACCGGTTAAAACATTCTTATCTTTTACCAAAGCCGTACCCGGCCCCAAAACCACCACTTCCAGCAAATAAAGCAGTAATAGCCTGAGAAATATACTCCGGTGCAAATTTAAATACAGCCGCTAATACTGAAAGTATAACTGTCGCACCTCCCACATAATAAAACTTACTATCCCATCTTTCATCCTTTCGATCTTGATGCACTTTATCAATTATATCACTTCTTTGATCTAACAATTTATCAATATGACCAGTATTTAATTTACTTCCGATCCCTGACCCATGCTCCAACTCAGCCAATACCATTTCTATACTTTCGGTTCTTTCGCGAGGACGAATAGGCCTATTATCACCTGATGTTATTTCTTGAGTCGAAGACGGAATTGTTTCGTTACCATTCATAAGAAGTTTTATTAATCCATTTCATAAACAACAATTTATTTTTTTTATCTTCACTCTTTTGTTGAAATAAAGTTTTTACACCAATTTGAATTTCTTGCTCTAAGTATTTTCCCAAATATAATCGAATTAACCTTTTTGCTAGTTTTTCATCAATTCTACCATTCGCTTTCATCTCAATAATCTTATCAATCTTTTCATCAAGATCATCCGCATACACCGAAGCATACCCATTTTGATCACTACCCTGTTTTTCAACGCTATATTGAGCATTTAAGCTTATCATAATGTGTATTTGTTACAACTATCAATATAAATCCTCCTTACTCTTACATTTTATATTAAAATCCAAACCCCACACAAGGTAATAACAAATAAATTTATATTCTATTAATAATTCTTAAAACCAATTATCTACCCCTCAAACTCTTCTTCACCTGCTGCACAATTTTCCAATTACCTGCATAAGACATCATGCTCTCTTTAATCTCATTGACGGAGAACCATCTAACCTCAGCCACATCACTCATAGCTATGATTTTCCCTTTCTTAAGCTTCACATAATAATACATATTCAAAGCCGCTTCACGCCAAAGACTCGGGAACAAACTCACATGCACATTCACAAAATCACCGACCGTACAATCAACTCCCAACTCTTCCTTAATCTCACGCTTAAGCCCATCAACAGGATTCTCATTATTATTCAAAAAACCACCGGCAAAATCCCATTTACCTATAGCTGGCTTAATCGCTCTTTTAGTAAGCAGCAGCTCATTTTCACTATTTAAAATCACCGCATTAGACGTCGGTGAAGAATTCACATACATCACATAATCACATTTTGGACACACATTTCTGATATCTTGCTCAAGACCCACTTTCTTTTTCTCAAATTTAGTGGAGCAAACAGGGCAGAATCGATACGGTTTTAACTTTTGCATAAAATTTTAATTAAACAGAATAAAAGTTAAGCCGCCACCACCAAAAGTGCAAGCAAAAAACTTCAATTACGACCCCTATTTTAGTATTTTATTCTCAATAAATTGCTGCGCTTCATTCGGAGCAGCCTTTCTTATTCTCCACATAAATTTCCTAAACGGTAGACTACCCGAGAAATCAGCAAGCTTGGAAGCAGTAGGTTCAATCCTTCTAACTTTACTCATCAAACCAACATCATTTTCAAAATCAAATGTCATTTCGTAAACATATTTTTTACCACCTGTATTAATTGTCCCAAGCAACTTGCCTTCACTCACAGTTTGCACAGATGATAACTTTACCCCACCATTAAAGGCTTTTTTAGAAAACGATTTAGCAATAACGCCTAAAATTTCCTTATTCTGAAATATTCTAAGATTTTCATAAAGCCCCGAAATAGTCTGAGCAACAATCATATTTGATTTGGGAAGCCCGGAATCAAAAGAATCTTTCAAAACCAGCAAATGCCCAGGTTTATGAGTTTTTTTAGACCGTGTCACATAAAAATACTTTATAGTTCGATTAGTAGACCCCTGCAAACCTAAATTTTTTCTAAACTTCTCAATTAAAACCAAATGACTACTATAAACTGTAGAAATATATTTCTGAATCTTCAAATAATCTCTTAATTGCTTAAAGTATTTAATATATTTTTTTTGATCAACCTCAAAAAATTTAGCAAAAACCTGTTGCGTCATCGGCCGCTTAGAGAAAAAATTCGATCGCCCCTCATTAATATTATTAAACTCAAGATATCTCAGAATTGTACGATAATTATTAGCATTGGTTAAATAATTAAGTTGACTGTAATTTTGCGATTCCTCCCATATTTTCGACAAAACCCAAGTCAATCTTTTCATCGACTCCTTAACCTCATGTTCATATAATTTTCTATTCTTCTTTGCATCAATATTCTTCATTTTCTTTTTAATGTATTCTAAAAAGGCAGTCTGCAACATATGCTTTTCATTCGGCAAATTAAAGAATTTAGTCACAGTTTCACTATCACTAATCGCCCTCATAACCATAAATCCAACATCCGTACCGTAAAGAATTCTCTCCTGAGCCATTCTCTTTTTCACCCTAGCAATTCTCTTTAGTTCCTCTTTCTGCAGCTCTTCTATCCGCTTCAAGTATTCCTTATCCAAAAGCTTTCGTCTAACATTTAGGTCTTTTATTTGCTTTTTATAATTAGCAACTTGTGATTCAAGCTTAGTAATCTCCTCTTTAAGCGAATTTGCTGATTCCTGATTTTTAGTCAATTTAGCTTTCAGATCAACCTGCTGTTTCGTTTTTGCAGCGATCTGTTTTTTAAGAGAAGATTGTTGATGCCTCTCTTGATTTAACTTTTTCGTTAGAGCCGCTATTTGTTTAGCCGACAATTTTGACTGATTAGCCAATTGACTACGCAATTTTATTTCAGCATTCCTGCTATTTAAAAGCTGACTCCTTAAGTTTTGTTCAGATTGCTTACTTTGATCAATTTGCTTCTTATACTCTCCCTCCTTTTTCTGACTTTCAGATAATTCAGCTCTTAACCCAGTCTCAACTTTTTGATTTGCGACAAGCTTCGCCTTAAGACCGGCCTCAATTTTCGCACTATTTTTTTTATATTCTTTAAATTTTAACTCTTGATCCGCAATCAACTTCCTATTTCGTTGTAACGCCTGCTCATATTTCTTAATCTGCCTTTGTTTATCAGTTAAGCTCTTTCTCACCTTAGCCAATTCGGCTTTTTCTCCGGCAATCTTTTTTTCAAGTTCTCCCCTATTTTTATTGGCAACATCTGTATTATTCTTCAATTGATTTTTTAAGGAGGATTCCCGCGCCTTAGCTTTTGCCAACTCTTGATTACGCAAATCAAGCTGCTTTTTTAAAGCATTCTTCTCTTGATCACTCAATTTCTTCCCATCCCTTATTTTTTTAGACAAATTACTAACACCCAAATTTAATTTATTTATCTGCGTCTGATTGGCTCTTATTTTCCCTTTCAACTTTTCTTTCTCCTGCTCACTTTTTGCCTTCATTGCCGATAATTGCTGCCGCACCCCATTTAATTCATTTTCTTTAGCTTTATATTTATTCTTCAAACCATCCAATTCACTGCCTTGTCTTGCCAATTTCTGCAACATTCTTTCTTTTTCCTGCGCACTCAATTTTTTTCCCTTATTAAGTTTAGATATTTCCGCCCGCGCACCCGTAAGATCAGTTCTAAGTTTTTGATTTTTCTTTTCAGTCTCAGACAATCTTTCATTTAAAGCTCTAAGCTGTCTTTGCCCGGCATTTAATTTACCCTTTTCATTTTTTAAACTCGCTTTTGCATCAGCCAATTTACTCTGCAACTTTGCTCTCTCGGATTCATCAAGTTTTCGATCAGCCCTGCTTTTCTCCTTTAATTTCTTAATTTTTCCCTTCAAAGCATCAGTTTGCACATTTTGCTGCCTAATCTTCGCTTCAAGTTGCTGTTGTTTTTTAAGATTCTGACTTTGTTGTTGAGCAAATCTTTTATTTAAATTTTGAATATTTTTTCTCTGTCTCTTAATTTCAGCCTGCGCCCCTGATAAATCAGCTCTCGCTTGAGCCAATTGCCTTGCCAATTTCGCCTTATCCTCCTTACTTAATTTCGCCCCTTGTCTTATTTGTTTCTCCAAAGAATCAATCCTCTTCTGATTTTTTAAAGAATCCTCTTTTGCCTTAGCCAATTTCTTTCTCTTATCAGCCAATTCTCGCTGATTACGAGCATTCAATTCTTTAAGAGCTTTTTGTTCTCGGCCAAGTGAATCTATTCTACGAAGAGCACTCGAAAGCTCTTGCTGCTTAGTATTCAAATCAGTTTCTAATTTTCCTTCACTTTTTTTGCGCAAATCCTCATCCCTCTTAATTTTTTTACTCAATTTATCGATTTCCCCTTTCTGTTTTTGAATTTTCCCCTGAGCTTTCGCCAATGCCTTTCTACTCGCATCTCGCTGATCCTTTAATTTCCCTTGAAATCCGGTCGCACTATTAAGCAATTTTTGATTTGCCTTTTTCAACTTATCCTTTAGTTTCTTTTGTTTCTTCTTATTATCATCTTTTTCCTTCCCAAGTTTACCTTTCAAAGCCTTAATCTTTTTTTCCAATCTTTTCCTCAATTTATCATTACCCTTATTACTTTTCTGTGATCCTTTTAACTTACCTTGCAGGTTTGTTATTTGATCTCTTAAATCCTTCTGCGTCAATTGATTCGCATTATTTCTAGCCTGCTCCGCGTTTAATTGCCCTTCAAGCCTTTGTATTCGCTCACTCAATTTCTTCTGCTCTGCTTGATTCGTCTTATCCTTGCCCTGTTCAGCTTTCAATTGATTCCTAAGGGTTTGTATTTGCTTCCTCAAACTTCCCTGTTTTTTGCCATTATTATTTCGTTCTTTTTCAAGTTTGCTTTTCAAAGCCTTAATCTTCTTCTCCAATCCTTTCCTCAATTTATCATTACCCTTATTACTTTTCTGTGATCCTTTTAACTTACCTTGCAG
>JAHJTR010000009.1 GCA_018829865.1 Patescibacteria group bacterium
CCGTCCACACACTAAAAAATAACTAACTTTATTATGAACGAAAAACGAAAGCGCCTAATAGTCAAACTCTTCGGAATAATACTTATAGCCGGATTACTACTTTCAGTTGTAGCGCCGGTTATTTATGGGATGAGTAGTTAAATGCCTCTTTGTTTCATCACCTGACTTTTGGATAAAATCTAATGATTTGATAATCAGTACCCGTGCTTTGCCATTTTAGCAGCAGCTTTCTTGGTACAATCATCTACTCCTGAAAACAGAGCTCTTACCACCCCATTCTCAATCAAAATAAGAAAAGGGAGCGAATAGGTCTTCGCAGTTTGATTAACAAGCATTTTTAAAGCCTTACCAAAAATGCCACCAATTTTTTGCATTTCAGCTTCAGTTTTTGCTTTGACATAAATAGGAGTACATCCGTTAAACGGTTTTTTATGTCCCCATTTTTTCGCTACATAATCACAATTATAACACCAATCAGAGCCAACCAATAACATTATCTTAGGGGTGCTCTTGAGTTTTTCTTTAAGTTCGGCAAGTGTCGTGATTTTTTCCCAAATAGTTTGCCCTGCTTCTCTGGCTTCAAATGCATTAGCCGGTTTTTGAGGTTTTTGAATTTTTGTCTCGGCTCTTACATTAGGCCCCGGCAAAATAACACAATTAGCTTGTGAAGCAGCAGCAGCAGTACCTATGACAGCTAAAGCCAAGTTTTTCATAAATCCTCTTCGCCCTGATACTTGAGCTTCTTGACTCATTTGCTGCTCAGCTACATTTTGACCGTCAGCCCTTTGAGGCTGCTCTAAAACAGAGATTTCCATTGTTTCGGTTTCATTAGACATATGTTTGTAAATTAAAAAATATGATGAATTAAGAGAACAAACTATACATGCAATACTTTGATATGTCAAGGCGCTATTTGGGGCTAAAACAAAGCACATAGTGCGCCTAGCGTATAAATCATCTTTACTAAATTAGACATTGATCGGCAAGTTTCCCCAAGCACGAACATCGATCACCCCAATTCAGCCACATCGCCCTAAAACACCCATCACCATCACCCCCCAAACAAACCCCTCTCCCTCGCACCCTCATCCACAAGCACCTTCAAGTCCCTTTTATCCGATTCCGCTCTAATCCTCCAATCATCAGATCCCGATTCTTCATTTTGAATCAGCCCGGCATGCGCCAAGTCATGATGTTTTTTGCACAGCGGCACCAGATTGTCATGCGATTTTTTAAGAGCAAAGCGATCAGGATGATGCAGCACGTCATGCGGCATATTGCAATGGGGGAATGCGCATTTGGATCGGTGCCCCGCTATGATTTTGCGTCTCAGTTTTGCGGGAATATAGCGGGTAACGGGTTTTTTGCTGCTGAAATTGTCTTCATCCTCCAGCAAGCCCGCTTCACCCCTATTATTTCTATCATCTCGTTTTTCGCAAACATCAATTCTATCCCTAACATCCCCGCTATTTCTACCCTTGTTATCACACGCTCCATCAATTTCATCCGCCCGGTCAAGCATTTTTTTCAGCACCTCATTAAACCCCACAGCCTGTTTCTGCGCTTTCTCCATCTTTTGCCGCAGTTTACGCAATCGAAATTCGGTCTCCGGATCAAGTTTGAAACTCATAGTAGTCCATTTTGTTGATTTGGTAGGAGTATCATGCGATAGCCCCTGCAGCACGCCCCGGTCCGCCAATCCACCCGCATTTTTCCACCCGGGTGGGAGGTTTCCAGCGCAGCTCGCAGCCATTTCGCCATCCGGTTTTTCACCATTCTCGCATTCCGTATGCTCACCATTTCTGAAAAAGCGAGCAGAAGATTCCTCCTCGCTTTTTCGCCCTAGCAAGCGCTTTTCTTGGCATCCCGTTGTTATTAGGGGTGTGGGGTTTTTCCCTGATTTCCACCCGGGTGGGTCGCCATTCTCGCATCCCGAAGCCATTTCACGTCCATGATTTAGACTGTTATCCTCCTCACCAGACACATTAAAATCACCCGACCCCCTCGGCTCACAATCGGCACCACAATCCCGCTGCCTCTTAATCTACCTCACACATTCTTCAAGCGCCAACTTTGGCAAATTCCGTATCATTTCCACCAATTTCTTCTCTTCAATCTCCCCGGAAATCGATGTAACCGCCCGCACCTTCCCCCAGCCGACTTTCTCAATCTCCTTCGTCAAAAGAGGCTTGCCCTCGACCTTTTTATACGTTCGCAAAACCTCATCAACCGTCTTGCGATTCAGCCCGCCCAGCTTAGCGGCAAATTCATGAATGGAATAAAATCCACGCTTTTTATAAATCCGCCTGCGCTCAACCAGCGGCAGCAGAGCGGCAAACTTCCGACTCCACATTTTAGCGTCAGACCCATATTTTCGGCAGAGATTATAGAGATCTTTGTCGGATAAATCGCTATTCGTATTCGGCGCATTATTGACCATGGCTATATGATTATGATTCATGTTTTGGGGGGTTAGGGGCTAATAGTACGAGACCTAAGTTCTCTCGTTATTCTTCAAAGATTTAAAATTTTTTTACAAATAGATAATTAAGGAGTATAAAAATGATACTCCAAAAGCCCGACTCCAAAAAGCATAAAACCCCTAGAGTAAGGTATTATACAATGATTTTTTGCTGAAATTTTCGACTGTAAACTCCTCCCAAAAAAAATCAACAAACCATGGTGAGTAAAATATCACCATTCGCGAATTTAAGGGGAATCCGAGGCAACTTTCATTTCGCAAAAAGACGCGGGAATCGAGCGATCATAGTAGCAATTTGAGGAGACAAAATTCGGCGTCAAGTGAATTGTCAACAACTTTGCCCCATTCGCGCGGATAATTTATAATGCCCCTATATCACTCACCCAAAACAAACATGAAAAAAAATCAAAAAGCACCAAGGCGCATGTTTGGCATAAAAGATAATGAGCTGCACCTGGCCCCCAGCGAAGCCGATTACTCCCACTCTCACTGGTTCAAAAATGAGGGCTGGATCACCGAAACAGACCGCTCAGCCATGAACAAAATCGTGCGAGGTTACGTAGACGACACAGGCGTTTATGTTTATGTAGGAGACGATTTCCACTGCAATGCGAATGAATTGGCGATTTTTCTAAAATTCCTTCCACAGCTTAATAAGGAGTTAAAAATCAACCCGAAGCTCAGAGTACACGCCGGGATGATAGTTAAAGCGGGCTCAGCCAAGTATGAGCCAGAGAAGGATTTGGGCGAGATGGGGCATGTGCTGGCGATTAGGGGGGGGGAGGGGAGCCTTATAAAAGAATGACAAACAATATCACTATTGACACCATGGCTACATTACACTAAAATGTAGCCACAGACTTACATATCCTCCATATACAATGACACAAGCCGAAAAACTCCTAAAAAAATTCCTGCAAAATCCAACATCGCTGAAATTTGCACAGATCGATAAACTACTCATACATCTCAATTTCATCAAAATACCCGCAAAAGGCAGCCATATCAAATTCAAGCATAA
>JAHJTR010000072.1 GCA_018829865.1 Patescibacteria group bacterium
AAGGTGTCCCCTGCTCAGCTTAAAATTATGCAGTATTATGCTCAAGGGCTTGAGCTTTATCGGGCGCGTAATTTTGTTGAAGCTTTGAAGGTTTTTGAGGGAATAGTTAAAACTGCGCCTTATGATTGGCCAAGTAAGATATTCACTGAGAGATGCAGGATTATGAGTGCTTCGAAGAATGCTCCGGTTGATGGGTGGGATGGGGTTTTTGATATTCGGGGGAAGTAGTGGGTTTTAGTGTTGAGGATTGTGATGGTTTTTTTTTGTGGAGAGAGCTGACTTTGGGGGTATTTATGGAGGAGGATGCAATCCTGCTCCAACTTTAGATTCTGTTTTTTCCCCGGGGAAAATTGCTATGCTTATTACTATGGTAAGGGCGGAATAATGGATCAGCTCACGCAACACTACTTTTGTGTGGGTTCAATAAACAACTCGGGCAAACTTTTTAAGGGTTTGTGTCTTGTAGAAGGGCATAAATCAAATTTCCCAATTTAAATTTGGAAAAAGAGATAAAAAAAGGCATAAATGGAGGTGAAATAATCACATAACCCCTCCATCTATGCATGAAAATTATCTGTCAAAATTGCTCAAATTGAAAGCTTATGTTGTTGATGAAATCAAAGAAAGTTCTTCGCAAATACATGTATATTGTCATGTAAGAGTCCGCGGGATGTGGTTTTTAGGCCAATATTCAGAGAAAGTGACCGAGGAAAAAATACGTAAGGTTTCGCATATGATGTTGGAAGATAAGCAAATACTATTGATCATTAATCAAAGACGTTTTGCATTTAGTGGGACAAAACGATGGGAAAAATTACCTGATGTTGAAAAATACAAACAAACAACAAATACATTTCGTCTTCATACGTTAAGAGAGTTACAAAGAGATAATTACAGTGGGAGTGGTCATAAACGGCAAAAAAGCTGCATGTTTCCCGTAAAATTATTGGATGAACTAAAAATTGACTTCAAATGGAAGAAAGGGATAAAACGAGTTGGACTGGATGGTAAATTTGTTCGAAAACATGAGCTTATTCATCATTTGGCTGATTTGGATGAAGGTAAATCAATTGTTATTCTCCCTAATCTTAATCAAAATAATGTTAAAAAAAACTTTTAGAGATCTCTGAATCTGATAGATTAGCGGTTAAAGAAGTTTGTACTGATATGGATGTTTTTTATATAAATTTGGCAAGAGAGGTTTTCCCCAAAGCTAAAATCGTAATTGATCATTATCATGTAATAGCTTGGGGACTTAAACATATGAATGAGTTAAGAACCATGCTTCAAAGCATTGATGGTAGAAAATTCAAAGTAAAACATTTACTTATGAAGCCAGTACATAAGCTAACAAACCAAGAATATAAACAACTTAAGCCATGTTTCACTACATTTCCGGATGTAAAAAGAGCTTGGAAAATTATTCATCAACTTAGAAAAGTTTACTGGCAAGAGAATTGGAAAAAAGCTAATTCTCAGCTCCGCAAAGTAATTTGGCTTTGTGAACAATCATGTATTGCTCATATGGAAGATTTAGCAAAAACCTTGAGGAGGAAAAAAGTAGAAATATTAAATTTCTATATTTCCCGCACAACTAACGCAAAAACCGAAGCTCTTCATTCACGTTTCGAAACTATGAAAAGACTTCATTGTGGCATTCGCAACGTGGAACGCTTTGCTAAAAGACTCATGTTTTGCCTCCTCCCTTTTCCTGTTCTTACTGATTTATTTGCCCGAGTTGTTTATTGAGCCACAAAGGACTTGCAAGAAGGTTTAAGTATTTTTTTGCCACCGAAACTGAAAGAATACGCAGCCTTTAAAAAAGGGAATATTGGGCTTAATTTAAAAGAAAATATTTTAGCATGCTTTAAGAATGAGGGATTATCCATATCCGAACAAACCATAGACAGTTACGTCAATACGGTAATAAAAGATTTTCAGGAAATAAATGCCAATGATCTACTCAGAGAAGAAGGCAGCTAGGGCTTGGAATGATGCTTTTTATGGCACATCACCTAATACAGTATATGCGGAACGCTCAGTTGCACCTCGCACCATCAATATTTGCCAACAGTCACCTTTTCAGCATATTATGCCACTGTTAAATAGCTTATGTACTAGAACATCAGGTGAAATAGAATTAAATAAACTTAAAATTTATGTACATCCCAACATGGATTCTAGTTGTAATAATTATTTGTATTTGCTGTGCAATCACAGATAATTAATTTTTATGATCATAAAAGAAAGAATAATTGCGCGTATTAGCCAAATAGGCAAAAAGCCCATTTGTAATCTCAGGTGTGAAAGAACGCCGAAATATAAGGGGGTTGTTTTTTTATTTTGCTATAGGTGTACAGGTGTTATCATTGGAGGCATTTTTGCCGCTATTTTGAAATATCTTGCACTAAGTTATTCATCATGGATATTATTACTTTTACTAACAGCACCTTTAATAATTGATGGTTTTATTCAAAAATTAAAAATTAAAGAAAGTAATAATCTAAAAAGATTCGTTACCGGAATATTATTTGGAGTTGGGTTAGCGTTTATTTAATATTACATCACTTAACAATGAATAACTGGTTCACTTATTCCGCTACGAGCCATTCGTTCTCCCAAATTTGGTAGAAGTATGTCGCACCGTTCCAAATTATACCGCCACTCCCCTGCAAAAAACTGTGACGTTAGTGCAAAGGCTTGGGGAGGGGTAGGTTAGTTGTCCATAATAATAAAAGGCGCTAATATTTAAATACGCAAATTTATAAACAA
>JAHJTR010000002.1 GCA_018829865.1 Patescibacteria group bacterium
GTTTTTAGGATCGGCAAAAACTGCTCCCTCACCTATTACTTCGTGATGGACTTTTAGATCTGATGTGCCGATTGGTGTTTTGAAATATGCGGCTTCGAGTAAAGGGAGATTGAATCCTTCACTTAATGAAAAGTTAATGAAGGCGTGGGCGTTTTTGTAGAGGGCATTCAAGTCTTCGCGGCTGATGAAATCGGTGAAGATGATGCCGGTTTCGGATGAGGTTTTTTTTGAGGAATGATTTTTTTGTTTGGATTGAATATAGGAAGAGTAGAGATGGGCTTTTTGATGGGCTCTGCCTGCGAGTACCAGTTGATATTTCTGTTTGTTTTTTTCGGAATTGGCGCTTTTAAAAGACTCGATCATAGCGGCGACGTTTTTGCGTTCATCGAATCCGCCGACGTATAAAAAATAGGGTTTGGTGATTTTGAATTTTTTGAGTGTTTTGGTTTTTAATGAAAATTTAATGTCTGATTCGGGGCCAAGAGTATTGTGAATTACCTCGATTTTTTGTTGAGGAGTTTTTAATCTTATGAGGTCAGACTTGGTTTGATTAGATACCGCCACGATTTTGTCTGCGAATCGTAAATTAAATTGAGCGAAAACTTGGTAGATTTTTGAGCGGAGTTTTTTTGTGTAGGCTTTGTTTTCGAAAGGGATGGTGTCGTGAACTGTGACAATTGTGGGGATTTTGAGCTGGCGACATGGATTTGCGGGGTATGGGAAAAATGCGATATCAACTTTATTTGCTTTGAATACTCTGGGTACGATTATTTGCTCCCAATAGGTTTTTTTTAGGCTGGATGTAGGAATATTTGGATATGGAGCATTAATAAATTTGAAATTTGAGGGTGATTTATTTTCTGATGAGTTTGATGCGACTCTTTTTTTTGAGGAGGATGATGGCTGAGGGACTACAATAATATATTGATTTTCGCTATCGATCTGCGCCAGAGATTTTAATAAATTAATTGTATAAACGCCTATTCCTGTGAAAGGTTTTGTTAAGAATAAGCCGTTGATTCCAATTGTTTTTGACATTATGTATTGGTGTTTACCTATTAATTATAGACCCAAAACTTTGAGAATTTTTTGAGTGCTGTTACCTATTTCAGATGAATATTTTTTTAAGGCTTCTTTCTGCGACTTAAGTAATTTTTTATCATTTAATATTTTTTTAATCTCACTGAGTAATTCTGGGGGGGATAAATTTTCTTGATTTAAAACCTTGCCGGCTCCCCTTTTCTCCAGGTTTTTTGCGTTTTCAATTTGATCCCCGCGGCTGCCTAGAATTGGGAGTGGGACTAAAATATTCGGGAGATTTAATTTGATAAATTCTGCGATTGAATTAGCTCCCGCTCGGCTGATGACTAAATCTGTTATTTTAAAAATGTGGGGGAGTTCTTCGTTTAGATATTCAAACTTTTTGTAATTATTTGAGGTGATAGATATTTCTTTGTTTGATGTATTTTTGCCTGTGATATGCACCACCCGACAAATCTTGGTTAATTCGGGTAATATTTCGGAAACCAGTTGATTAAGCGCTAATGCGCCGCTGCTGCCTCCGATAATTAAAATGGTCGGAAGGTTTTTTTCTTTAAAGCCAGTTATCTCAAGTGCTTTGCTCTCACTCCCCTCTAAAACTGATGCACGGACGGGATTGCCGGTGAAAATAAATTTATCGGTGTTTTTGGGGAATTTTTTTAGAGTTTCTTCGAAACCTAAGCAAACTTTACCTGCTAGCCTATATAAAATTTTAGTTGTTAATCCCGGCGATAAGTCGGATTCATGGATTATGAGCTTTTTGCCTAAAAGAAAGGCGGCTACTCCTACCGGCAGCGATACGTATCCTCCCTTACAAAAAACCACATCGGGTTTAATTTTAATAATCAGATAGAGGCTCTTAAAAAACCCAGCGATTACCTTGAAAAAATCGATAAAATTTCGGATCGAAAAATAGCGACGTAACTTGCCTGCGGGGACTCTATAAAAATAAACCTGAGCATTAAGGTTTTTATTTGCGATATCAATCAGTCTCTCTTCAATACTATTTTTTTGGCCAAGGTAGGAAATCGCATAGCTGCTCTTTTTCTTAAGCATTTCTTCGATAAGTGCGACGTTTGGTACGACGTGCCCCCCTGTTCCTCCTCCAGTTAGAAGAATGTGCATAGCCTGTTGAATTTTGAGATATATTTAGGAGGATTCCAAGCCCTATCAGGGTGGTTACCAAAGAAGATCCTCCGTAGCTTACTAATGGTAATGTAATTCCTGTAATTGGCAAGAGCGAAATGTTGACTCCAATATTAACGAAAGCCTGAACCACTACCCAAGTCGTGATGCCGACCGCTAAAAGTGCGGCGAATCTGTTGGGCGCGTGATTTGCGATGAAAAATCCCCTATAGCCGATGACCATGTACGCAAAAACCAAAAGAATTATGCGCACAAATCCCAGCTCTTCGGCTGAGGCTGCAAAAATAAAATCATCGGAGGCTTGCGGTAACCAATATGATTTTTGTATGCCTTGGGTCAGTCCTCTCCCAAAAAAACCACCGCTGCCTACTGCGATTTTGGCTTGCTCTGATTGCCAACAATAATCTTCGACGCATTCGGTATCTTGATGCAGGAAGGCGTTGACTCTGTTTTTCAAATAAGTTTTTTGAGAAATAAAAACACCTGATGCGAGGATTGCGATCAAACTTCCAATTAATAAATGCTGCACTTTTGCTCCGGCGGCAAAATAAATCGAAACGGCAATCGCTCCAATTACCATAGCTGAGCCTAAATCCGGCTGCGCTATAATCGGGAACATGATAATTAATGAAATTACGCAAAAGGCCACAAATCCATATTGAAACGATTTGATCTGCTCTTTTTTTTGCTCAAGCCAACTGGCTAAATAAACCACCAGAGCCAGTTTCGCAATCTCTGACGGCTGAATGGAATTCAAAAATGGGAGAGGGACGTTAATCCAGCTGGTCGCAAATGTATTGTTTTTATCTCCTACAAAAAACAACATCACAAGCAGAACAAAAGAAAAAATGAAGAGCAAAAGCGAGACTTTGCGCCAAATGCGATAATCCATTTTCATGACTACAAAAAGGGCCGCAAGACCGACGCCAACTCTCATGAGATGGTTTTTTAGCAGTAAATAACAATCGACACCCGCGGAGCTGCAATTCGGATACAACATATTGCCACTTGAAAGCTGCAAGGATTTCGGCACACCGATGCTGGTAATCATCACAATTCCAAATAGCAAAATCAACAAAATTGTACCTAATAAAATATGATCGACTTTTAAAAATTTGCGCATTTTTGGTTTGAGATTTTTTAAGATTTCACAAAGAGTTTGCGTGAAACAGTGAATTTATCTTAAAATACGTGAAAGCTATTAGCAAATAAAAAGATGCATAAAATGATTCGGAAGATAAAATTTTTGTTGCCTGCTCTGACGATTTCAACTTTGGCTCTAGATATGCTGACTAAAAAAATTGCCGTGGCTTATTTTGAGCAACCGCTGCGGATTATTGGTGATTTTGTGCGATTTGTTTATAGCGAAAATTATGGGATCGCTTTTAGTATACCTCTTAAAGGGCCGCTGCTTATCGCCGGAAATCTTATTATTTTGGCGCTGATTGTGATTATGGGTAGCCGTTATCTGGAATTGAATCAAAGGCTTAATAGCGTGGCTTTTGCGCTGATTATCGGCGGCGCGCTGGGGAATATTTTTGATCGGATTACGCAGGGATATGTCATAGATTTTATTGCTATCTATAAGTATCCAGTGTTTAATATAGCTGATGTTGCCTTGACCGTTGGCGCAATTATTTTGGCGGCGCAACTAATTAAAAATAAATAAAAAAATATGGATAATTCTACGCCCTATCAAACGTCACCTTTGACTATTGTTTATAAAATTTTGGCGGGTTTTTTGGGAGGAACTATTGGCAGTGGGGCTTTGTTATTGGTTTTTAGTGGAGCTAGCTCACTATTGCAGCCGGTTTTAAATCAGGAGTCCGATACGGTGGCTCCGATAATTTTAATGGTTTTTATGGTGATGGTGTTTGCGGCGAGTATTTCGGCAAATATTGTGAGTAATGTGCTGATGGGGCTTAGTGAGCGAGAAAAGTATTCAAGATTGGCGACCACTATTTTTCAGACTTTTTTGCTGAATTTAGTGATTTTTATTTTTACAGCGCCGATTTATCTATTGATCACAAATATTGATTTACAGATGATTGCGGTGATTGCGGGGCTGCAGGTGATTTTGAGTGTGATTGCCTCGAGTATTATTTTGGAGCTGATTTCGAATTCAAAATACGGGCTGATTGGGCTTTATGCGGCTGTGCTAGGGACTATTGTGGCGCTTGTGATTAACATACTTGTTTACCGGATTACGGGTAGTGAATTTGTAACGATGTTTACGGCGTTGCCTATTTTGTGGGCGGCGATTGGGCTTTTTAATGCGGTTTTAAACATCCTATACTTTCAACTTTATAAATTTTACGGAGTTGATTTTTTGAGTAGCAAAGAGAGTTTTGGCGGAGATAGTTCACAAGGAGGAGAGGACGATGAGGAGACTGAAGGGCAAGAGGAGTCAAGTGAGACGGGTGGTGGTAATAAAGGGGAGGATGAGCCGATTAGTGAGCAGGAGATTTATGAGGCTACGACTAAGGATGAGAAGGGTGGGGAGTTTTTGAGGAAGTAGTTGATTTAATGGAGAGATAGCTCAGTTTTTTTGATATTGTCTTTATAAAATGGTAGAGTGTTTTTTGATTAAGAATAAACAAATCAATATATGAGAGAATTAAATGCTGATCGGTTTAAAGAACTGACCGCTGAAGAAAAAGTTAAGCAATATGAGACTGCATTGGTTGAGATGCCCGAAGCAGAACGGATACAATTACATCATGCGGCGAGGACGTGCATTGATTTTGCGCTTATGGAAATGTCAGCATGCCAATTTGATAATACGCATCCGAATGCTGAGAAGAGAAAAAAAGACTACTACTTTTGGTTAAAAAATTTTTCGTTAAAAAGTGTACACAGAAATGCCTGCCGACTGGGGGAACAGGAGTATGAACAGATTGGAAACGGTGCCAATAACTGTTTTTTAAGTAAATATGCAGATGAAGAGGATATTATTCTTTTGAGAGGATATATTTGGGGATTGCTGCAGATGGATTTAAATGAGAGCAGCGGGCATTAGCGCTGAGTTTTTTATAGATTCCGGAGTAGCGCTTGGAGCATCACTGATTTTGGCGCTATTTGATTTGTCCAGAACTCAAATTGCTCAAGGGCTTGGCTCAGTAGCATTTTTTCTCCGGTTACTGTTTTGCAGCCGGCTTGTTTGGCGTCTAAAATTAGTTTTGTTTCTAGGGGGGCGTAGACAACTTCGAAGACTGTCATGTGGGGTTTTAGGTAATCTTGGGGGATGAGGGTTTGGTTTATTGCGGATGGATCGGACTGCGATGTCATACCGACTTGAGTGGCGTTTATAATGATGTCGGCTTCGTAGTTTTTTAGATTTGTGAGGGAGTCGACCCGGCAATTGAAGGTTTTAGCGAAGTCTTGGTATTTGGGCAGTATTTTTTCAGTTGAAAGATTCCCACCCGGGTGGGAATCTGCGGAGGGATTACGAACCAGAACTGTTAATGATGAGGGGTTTTCGCGCGTTATGGCGTAGGCTGCGGCGCGGGCGGCTCCGCCCGCGCCGCAGATGACTATGTGTTTGTTTTCAATCTCTGTTATCTCTTTAAGGGGCTTGTATACTCCGACCCAGTCGAAGTTCTCCCCTATTAATTTGCCATTTTCGTACTTAATTGTGTTAACGGCACCTAAATCCTTAGCGGTTGTTTTTATCTCATCTAAAAATTTCATGCACTCAATTTTATGTGGGATTGTGACGCTTAGGCCTTTAATCCCCTTTGCGGGCATCTCCTCCTTCAAAAACTTTTCTAAATTCTCGGGCGCAACTTCAAATATTTTGTATTCCGCATCAATTTTTAAATGCTTGAATGCCGCGTTATGAATTGATGGCGAGCGCGAGTGCTTTGCGGGGTATCCGATGATTCCGTAAATATCCATACTGGTGATTTATAGACAATGTTTGCTGCTATTTATTTGCGGACGTCTTGCTTTTCATGAATTCCGAAACGCTTTCCATTGCCCTTATTGTTTCAATCGGCACCATCCAAATAGTTGTATTTGATTGGTCGGAGGAAAGATCGTTGATTGTTTGAAGCGTCCTTAGATGCAGAGCTCCCGGTGTTTGATTTAGTTTTTTGGCGGCTTCCATGATATTGTCGGCGGCTAGAACTTCTCCTTGAGCCTTGATAATCACTGCACGTTTTTCACGTTCGGCTTCAGCTTGTTTTGCGATTGTCCTCTTCATGTCCGTTGGAATCACAATATCCTTAAGCTCCATATTCACAACAGATATTCCCCAAGGATTTGTGAGTTCGTCCACTATTTTCTTGATTCTGTTGGAAATATCCTCACGATTTTGCAAAAGCTCGTCCAGGCTTACCTCTCCTACCGCATTACGCATAGTTGTCTGAGCGAGTTGACTTGTGGCGTGAAAAAAATTCTCAACCTCGAGCACGGCTTTTGAGGAATCGGAAACCTTATAATAAATAACAGCATTGATGTGGACTGAAATGTTATCCTTAGTAATGGCTTCTTGATCGGGAACATCAACGGCTTTGACACGAATATCGATTTTCTGCAGCGACTGAAAAATCGGCACAACAAGACGCCAACCTGGCGATTTGATGCCTGTAAATTTACCCAGCGTGAACATGACTCCCCTCTCATACTGATTGATCTGGCGAATTGAGATGACCAAGATAATGATAATTGGAATGATCAGCGTAGCTAAGCCAGTAATTAGTTCTTCCATTTTATTTGTATTAATAAATATTCTGATTCAAAACTAATGATTTTTGGGGGTTATGGCAAGGAGAGATTTGAGAAACCCATTTGACTAAGGACTGGGCGTATAAAATGCCTCAAGTTCAACTACATGAAAGGCATAACCGGTTGAACTATTGGTTCCGATAACCCTA
>JAHJTR010000073.1 GCA_018829865.1 Patescibacteria group bacterium
CCACGCAGACAAAACACTAAAATCCCCAAATTCATTATTTATTCATCTAAGCGATTAAAAAATACAAAATAACCTAAAAATAAAATGAACGACGATACAAAACCAACATCACCCCTAACCGGCGGCCTCCCCCCCGGCACAGGCAAAAGCAAAAAAAAGGCTTCGGATTTCGACATCCCGGATGTTGTAAAAAAGAAACATGCCGACTTAATCCAATTGATTCTGGAAACCGAGTCAATGAATGACGAAGAAAGAGACTATTGGTTCCAAATTTTGCCAATAATGACCGACGAACAAATCGAAAAATTCAGAGCAATTCTAGAAAACGAAAAAGAACAACTGGCCAAACTGGACGCCGAATACCAAGAAGAAATAGCCAAATTAAACGACAAGCACGTAGATGAATGGAAACAATTCGAAAGTGAAGAAGAACGCAGAAAAAGACAAGAAGCAGAACAAAAAGAAGCCGCATCAGACGAAGATGCCGCCGAAAAACTACTTGAAGGATTAGATGAGCTCTAACAATTAGGAAAAAAACACCAAAAACTCCCGAAAATAACCGGGAGTTTTTTAATAAAACACTGCAAAGGAGCATGGCTGTAACCATGCTCCTGATTCCTTCCGTTGGAGCGGAGTTGCACTCCGCTTCTTAACGTTTTGGAGCAGAGTGCAACTCTGCTCCATCCTTTTGTTGGAGCAGGGCTACAGCCCAACTGTTGGAGCAGGATTGCATCCTGCTCCTTTTCCTTCCGTTGGAGCGGAGTTGCACTCCGCTTCATAACGTTTTGGAGCAGAGTGCAACTCTGCTCCATCCTTTTGAAACACTACAAAGGAGCATGGCTGTAACCCTGCTCCTTTACCCACCACAAAAAACCCACCAACCACCACTCCCAACATCCACCTACTCCACAATCTCCGCAACAACAATCAGCCTCCTCAAATTAGTCCCAATCGGCACGCAAGTCATCAGCGTCAAACGGTAATCATCAGTTTGCCGCAGCACATCAACCTGATTTGGCCACACCTCTTTTTTACTCACAACCCTGTATTTAATCTCCTTCTGATTATAAAAAACAATAACTTCATCATTCACCTCAAGCTTCGGCAGCAGCACAAAAACATCCTTATATTTCCCCGGATCCCACAAATAATACGAGCTATGCCCGGTAATAAACGAATTCCCCCGAGTCCCCGGTTTCGCCGTCCCCGGATACAGCACAACCCCGCTCTTCAGCGCATTTTGAATCTGATTATCCAGCACCTTCTGATCACTTATCCCCCCATCCAAATCAATTTCATTAACCGGCACACTCAAACTGAATTTAGGAATAATTATTCGATTATCAGGAGGAGACAGCGGAATGGTCAACCCAATCTTAATCCTCACACCCGCAGATATTTGTAAGGGAGTCGCAACCTTAAGCGGCACATTCAACTCACCCGGATCATCACTAACCGCAAAAAGATTAACAGACTCGCTAGATTCATATTGCCCCAAATAATAGCCAAATATCACCTTATACGCCGGCCAGTTCGAAACCAAAAAAGTTATCGCAAAAATCATCGTCGCAACAAGCACATACTTCAAAACCCCCACAAAACGCCTTTTTTTAGGTTTATTGTGATCACCGAAAGTATATTCGGCGCCAACGCCCTTCTCAGCATCAAAGCACTCATCTCCATTCAAATCACTAAATTTTGAGTTATCTATTTCCATAAATTAAATCTCAAAAACACTAATAAATTATACCATATTTCAGCAGATCAAACCACCACCAATCACGGTATCCCCATCATAAAACACCACCGATTGCCCCTTAGCTATAGCCCTCACCGGCTCACAAAGCCCAATTGTCATTTTATCGTCACCAATTTTTTTAACAATACCTTTAACAGGCTTGGCATGATATCTAATAACCACATCACATTCATCTTGAATTTGCATTTTTTTATTAATGAAATGTAAATCCCGAGCCTCAACACAAGTCTCATAAAGATCGCTATCTTTCCCTACAATAAGCTCATTTTTCTCAATATTCATCCCTACAACAACCCACGGTTCTTCCTCTCCTCCCACCCTAATCCCCTTTCTCTGCCCAATGGTATAAAACGGTAAACCTTCATGCGATCCCACAACCTTCCCCTTTAAATCAACAATTTCTCCGGCTTTTACAGATTCGGCAGGTAAATTCCTCTCCAAAAAAGGTCTAATTTTCTTTCCACTGTAAAAACAAACACCCTGACTCTCTTTTTTGGCTTTAAAAACCTCAAATCCGGCTTCCTCCGCCATAATTTTTATATCCTCCTTCTCAAAATCACCAATCGGAAAAATAATTTTGCCTAATTGTGATTGAGTAAGAGTATAAAGGAAATAAGTCTGATCCTTACTTAAATCCTTTGATCTCTGAAGACACAATTCATTTTTATCAGCATCATTTGGCTTAATTCGAGCATAATGACCGGTAGCTACATAATCACAACCATATTTTTTAGCCAACTCAAACAAATGCTCAAATTTTATATATTTATTACATCTCACACAAGGATTAGGAGTCATGCATTTTGAGTAATTAGCCAAAAAATCATCAACAACCCGTTTTTTAAACTCCTCTTTACAATCAACAACATAAAAAGGCGCATCATAAGAATTAGCAATATTCCGAGCTATTTGCGCACTTTCAATAGAGCAGCATTTATTTGAGGTCTCGTTCTCAGAAAAATTATTCTCGCTCCAATAAAGCATATGCACTCCTACAACATAAAACCCCTTATCCTTCAGCAACTTCATGGCAACCGAAGAATCAACCCCTCCTGACATAGCTAACAACACGGATTTTTGCGAAATTGTATTCATCAAATTCTTTACAAAATTTGCATAACTATACTATAATTTTATATAAAAGACAACATAGCAAATTTATGACAATAGATAATGTTCTCCAAGTCGCCAAGCTATATATGAGCAAAGAAAAGCTTCATAAGATTCGCAAAGCTTACGATTTTGCCAAAAAAGCGCATGAAGGTCAAAAAAGGAAATCCGGAGAGCCATATATTCAGCATCCACTTGAAGCCGCCTATATTTTAGCAAAGATGAATTTGGACGAAAACACGATTATCTCCTCAATTCTCCACGACGTCCCCGAAGACACGCAAAAAACGCTCAACGATATCAAGCAAGCATTCGGCGAGGAAGTTGCCTATTTAGTGAATGGCATCACAAAAATCGCCCATGTGCATTTTAGGGTTGGAATGAGAGAAGAACAGATCGAATCTCTAAAAAAACTGCTGATTCATTGCGCTAAAGACACCAGAGTCATTCTAATCAAACTAGCCGATAGACTGCACAATATGCGCACTCTCCATCATATTAAAGAAAAAGAAAAAAGAGAGCGTATTGCCAGAGAAACCATTGAAATATATGTGCCAATTTCAAATTTGTTTGGTTTAGGAGAACTAAAGGCTCAGCTCGAGGATTTATGCTTCGAAATTTTATATAGCCAAGAATACAAAGAATACAAAAAGAAATTCTTTAAAAAATCAGTAAAACAAGAGAGACTGCTAAAAAACAGCATCAATAAACTAAAAGAAGGACTCGACAAAAATAAAATAAATGCCAAATTATCCGGAAGAAAAAAAAGCTTATACAGTATTTATAAAAAAGTTCACGACAGAGATTACAAATTGTCTCAAATCGAAGACGTCATAGGCATAAGGATAATAACCGAAAAACAAGATGATTGTTATAAAGCGCTTGGAGTTGTTCACAGCATCTTTAAACCGAAACCAAGACGTGTAAAAGATTATATAGCAGTACCCAAGGTTAACGGTTATCAAAGTCTACACAGCACGGTTTTTGGCTTTGAAGGCACAATAACCGAAATTCAAATTCGCACGGAACAAATGGATTTGGAAGCCGAATACGGCATCGCAGCCCACTATCTCTACAAAACCAGCAAAAAATCTGATAATCCTGCCGAAAAATGGACAAAAAAGATTCTCGATTTCCAAAAAATAACCAAAGACGACGAAGATTTGCTTAAAAATCTCAAGCTGGATATTTTTCAAGATAGAATTTTCACCTTTACCCCAAGAGGAGACGTTATTGATCTACCTTATGGCGCCACGGCAATTGATTTTGCATACACAATTCATAGCGAAATTGGAAACAAAGCCTACAATGCCGAAATTAATGGTGAAAACACCTCACTTCTAACTCCACTCCATACGGGAGACATCATTAAAATCCTCACAAAACCCAAACAAAATGCCCCAGAAATCGGTTGGCTCAATTACGCAAAAACCAATACGGCAAAAAAAAATATTAAAGAAGCATTAAGAAAGCAATCCAATAAAAATAAAATTAAATCAGGTAAAGAATTGCTGCAAAAAGAATTTAGAAAAAGTGAAAAAGAGTTCAACGATCTCAGCTACAAAGAATTCGTCACAATTTTTCGTACTTTCAAAATCAAGGACATTAAAGATTTATTCTTAAGTATCGGAGAAGGAAATATTTTACCGACAGATGTATTCAATGTACTGCGAAGAAATGCTGAAAAAAAATCTTGGATAATGAGAGTTTTGGGTCAAAAAAAGAAAAAAGAACAATTTGTAAGTATCGAACTTGAAAGCCAATGCCGCCCCTTTCAAATTGCAAAAATCATGGATGTTATCAACAATCTGAATATAAAAATAATCAAGCTGAACGCCACTGCCAAACAAAAAAAGAATTCTTTAACCACAAAACTCCTACTCGAAAACATCCCCGATGAAACAATAGATAATTTATTCGGGCAAATTGAGCAAATAACCGGCATCATATCCACAAAAAGACTATTCCCCAAACGCATGTTGCATTTCTACATTTGGGGAATCATAACAATATTGGTCTGGTCAATCAATCCGTTTTTTCTGAGCTTTCTTCCTCAATTCGGTGAGCAAAAAAGCAGAACAATTTTTCTCTATTTAGGAATAGGAATGCTTCTCGGCTCAATTTTTTATATGAGAAATTTAGTACGAAAAAGCTTCCCCGGCCTCAGAGAGAACCGCTTCTTTTGGATTTTTTCTTTTATCATTGTCACATTTGCCTTTTTCGCCATAATCGCCGAAATAATTGCAACAAACATCCATTTCAATTGGATAGCCGTATTGGCAATAGTAACTCTCGTTTATTCCATCCTTATCTCAGAATACATCAATTACTACTATATAGAGTAATTAGGGCGCACTAAAAAACGCGTATCGCGGCGTTGGCTTCACCATTTTGTACCTCAACGTACCGGTGTACGTCTCGGCACAAAATGGCTTGCCGCCTTGCGATACACGTTTTTTAGCACACCCTGCTGAGTTTGGGTTTTTTGGTTTAATATGTTTTAATACTGGTGATTTTTGTATTTTTTAAGTAGCCCTAATTACGTATTAAATTTAAAATGCATCACATCGCCATCTTTGACTTCATATTCTTTGCCTTCAAGTCTTACAAGTCCTTTTTTTCGAGCTTCATTTTCTCCTCCATGATCTAATAAATCCAAATAATGAACAACCTCAGCCTTAATAAATCCCTTTTCAAAATCAGTATGAATAACCCC
>JAHJTR010000074.1 GCA_018829865.1 Patescibacteria group bacterium
CCCCTACGGAGAAACCCACACCCAATCGGTAGCCAGCGGCGAATCCCCCGCAAAACACAAATTCACCGGAAAAGAACAAGACAAACAAACCGGACTATACTACTATGGAGCCAGATACTACAGCGACGCCCAAGCCCGCTTCGTATCCGTTGATCCTTTACAATTACGCATCACCTCAGCACTTTCATACCTCGCTGACCCGCAAGCGTTGAATGAGTATGCTTATGCTAGGAATAATCCGATTATGTATGTTGATCCGACGGGGGAGACTTTTACAGAGCGTATGGTTGGTGCTGGAAAAGGCGCATTAAGTGGAGCAGGAAACATGGCTAAAAGCTTCGCCCGTATGATGATCAAGGGACCAGTACGTACTACAGCAGAAGGAGTCAAAAATAAAGGAGATGAATTTATTGGAGGAGTTAAGGTAATTCAAGATTATGCCAGCAATGACTCAAAAGATTTATGGCCAGACATAAAAGAAGGAGTTGGAACCAGCATTAATCAATCTATTTCAGATTTCAACAACATGTCTGAAGAAGAAAAAGGAGCAGCGATCGGAAGCGCATGGTTCGAGGCTTGTATATCAGCTATTGCTTACAAATCAATACCTGCACACAGGGGCAGCCGCGTCATGTCAGCTGGCGAAGTTAATGCAATCAAAGAAACAGGATATCTTAGAGGAGGCAACGCTGGTCCAACTTTCTGGACAAATGGCAAGTATACTAATGCTTCAAGGGCACGACAAAGATTAAGTCTTGATGGAAATAGAGATTTCAGAGTTGATTTTAAGATTACCAATAAACCCCTAATAATAGGCCCCAGAACTGTAAAACCGCTTAATAAAATGAACGGCGGCGGTAGAGAATTTTTTTCAAACAGCAAAGTAAAAGTTGATATAGAAAAAATTATTAAACTTAAATAAATAATTATGCAAAAAAAATTCACAATCCAAATAAGCGAACCATGGAATTTCACAACTAAGGATAACACTAATATATTAACAGCCAGTCTAATAAGAGAACTAAAATATACATCCCATTACAACGAACCTGAAGCCGCTATTTTTAAATTAGACAAACCATTTAAGTACGAAGGTATTCTAATTAAATATCTCTTAGCACAAGCAAGATACGAAAAAGAAAACATTCGAAAATTTCTCGAAAAAAAAACCTTTAAGAAAAACTTTATGATCAACATATTATCAATCACCGAAGAATCCATTCATAAAGTAACAAAGGAAAGTCTTATCAATTCAAAGATTTTCATTGGAAGTCTAAAAAAAACATAAGGCACAATATTAAGTTTAAGATTGAGTAGTTTAGTAACCCTCTACATTAACATTGTGTAAAACATCTAAATTTCGCTCTTTCAAATGTATCAGTGTTTCCTCAAATATATTCGCCAATATTAATCCCAAAAGAGTCCACCTCAAAATAATTATCATTTCCTTATTTTAATACCGTAAGACGGACTATCATCCATTATAAATCCATATTTACCAACTAGGGCACGCCATGGATCTGCTAAAACTATTGGGGCTAATAAAATTGATAGCAAACCCATCAAGCTTAAGCTCACAACATAATGAATAATTATTATTAATACAAACAAATCTATCAAAAAAAAATCTATACATCCTCGAGCTACGCTATCCTCACTCACCATACGGTCAGAAATATCTTTAATATTAGGTTTATCAACAATTGCTGATCCGCCTTTTAAGCTTGAACGTTTATTACGTTCCAAGTAAGATTTTGCACTTCTATTCATAAAAAATATTAATACGAGAGGCACAAAGCCAAATCCTTTTTTTGATTTTAAGCCATAAAATGCTTTTTCTAGTACCCAAATCGTTACAATAAGAATTGTACCCGCACTCATTGCACTAATATATAAATTGTCAGATGGAAAATAAATCAAAATCTTCCCAAAGATATATAGCAATATAAGACCAAGAAGAATTTTAGGATTGGTTCTAAAATTCCCAAGGGTATCTATTTTGATTCTCAAAATTCTATTAATAGATACTATAAATATATAGCCAATAAAATAATATATTATCAATTCACTAATTGTCAGGTTTGCTATCAACTCATAATAATAACCTAAATTTCTCTCAATCGACATAAAGTACTATTAGTTAATACACAACTATTATCTTTCATTTATTAAAACAAATCAAACACGCACCCAATCGGTAACATCAGACAAATCCCCTCAAAACACAAATTCACCTCAAAAGAACAAGACAAACAAACCGGATTATATTACTATGGAGCCAGATACTTAAGCCCCTCCCAAGCCCGCTTTGTATCAGTTGATCCTTTACAATTACGTATCAGCTCATCCCTTTCATACCTCACTGATCCGCAGGCGTTGAATGAGTATGCTTATGCTAGGAATAATCCGATTATGTATGTTGATCCGACGGGGGAATACTTTTTGCCAGTGGCCATTAATCCAAGTGACCCAACTTTAGGTGGAAACTTATTCCCACCAACCAAAGCTGAATTTGGTTCAGTTCATACACCAAAAGCACTTAGCAAAGCAGACAAAACTTTTTGTAATATATATGGAGCATTAGCAACAGGAGGTGCATCCTACGGCTTAGCAATTGCCAATCCAACAGCCGTCGCCACTGGATTCAACACTGCTGTCAACATATTTTTTACTGCAGAAGGAACCACAGCAGTTGCAGGTACGGGCACCGTTGCAGGAGTAAAGGCAGTAACTAGAGGCAATAAAGCAAGAAATGCAGCAGTTCAAGGTGCACAACAATTCAAAAACAAACCTAATTTCACCAGCGGCAATTTCCGTCAAAATTTAATTAAAGAAACTGGCACAAATCCAGGAAGAGCGAATCATGCGCATCATATTTTTCCTCAAAAATTTATAGATAAATTTTCTGAAACCAGTATCAATGTAAATAACCCCAAATATGGCAGTTGGTGGCCAGCTAAAGATCATTTAAAAAATGCATATAATTATAATAAAGTATGGAAGGAATTTTTAAAAGAAAAACCATCTATATCTAAAATACTGGATAAAGGAACAAAAATGGCAAAAGAATACGGATTAAAAATAAATTTCTAATTATCAACAACTAAGCATATGGATATAAATAATTTTTATGATTTCAGTAGTAAATTTTACGGAACTACCTTCATGGCTATTGCCATAAATTCACCTAGTAAAAAAAAACCCAACGGCTTGCCAAATAATTATGACTATAATCTTGTTGCCGGCAAATACGACAATATCGATTTCCCAGTAATTTTTAAATATGAAGACGGCAAACATTTACGAGATATAATAGATACAGGAACAGCTGTCCTATTTTTAATATCCAAAAAATTCAAAACTATACTTGAAAAAAACAAATTAACTGGCTGGAAAACTTTTCCAGTCAAAGTTTATGATAAGAAAAACCAAGAAATACCCAATTATTATGGTTTAACAGTAACAGGCCGATGTGGACCCATCGATTATTCTAAGTGCGAAACATATAAAACAAAATATGTTGAACACGGCCCATTTGTAAAAATATATAAGGGTAAATACATAGGCCTAGACAAATGGGATGGAAGTGATTTTTTTCTTCCCATAGGCAACTATGGCATCATAGTAACTGAAAAAGTTGCAAATCTTCTAAAAAATAACAAGCTAACCAATATAGATCTCGAAAAACTCTCAAAAGTTGAAACCCCAGAATCTACTGTCAAACCCAGGAAAAAAAACAGAAAAAAAGACATCGCTAATTTCCCAATGAATGTAGATAAATAAAGAACATTCACCCATTTAAGTTCATCATTCAGCTCTTTAACATAACCGCAACTACGCCTACGACCCTCTCGGCAACATCATCGAAAAAGACCTCAAATCCCTCTACTACGACCGCATCAGAAATGCATTACCAACCTCAATCACCGAAATTGCAGATTATGCAGGTATCGGAGTCAACGACCCGCCAAACTCCACCTACATAACTTATGACAAAAACGGGAATATTATTGAAGAAAGATCCTCACGCACTTCAGGCACACAAACCCAAGCAACCAAAAAAAACCTAACTTTCGACTACGCCAA
>JAHJTR010000075.1 GCA_018829865.1 Patescibacteria group bacterium
GTTAAACTATGCGCCGTTTTAACTCCCAAATTTCTTCTCTGATAGAAATATCCGAGCAAATCATTAATTACGTCTTCTTTAAGCGAGAGCACACTTTCATCAACCACACTCACAGAAATCTCAGCACTAACCGGATTACCGCTAATATCTTTAGCATCAATCTGCACAGTAACCTCTTCACCCGGTAAATATCTTTCTTTATTGGCGGCCATGTTAATAGCCAATTTTTTCTCAGCAGTATTTACTTTCAGCTCAGTATATCCCAATTTAAATGAAGCCAAGCCATCTTCATTACTGGAATGAATTTTCAGATTTTTATCTTGCTCTTCCATATCTGCTTTCAGCTGAATCAACTCGGCAACATCATTATTAGCCTGCCTAAGTTTGGCTTGCAGAGGCTCATTTACTTCATCAAGTTCAGTAGGATTAGCATACTTTTTGAGGTTTTCATCAATCTGATCCGTCAAAAATTGCACCTCATTTTCTTTCTCATACATTTGTTTACTCACATCATCTTTAGAAACATCACTCAACTTTTTAGCCCAACTACCTTTAACCAGCAGCACAGAAACATAAACATTCGGCAAATATTCATCTTTAATAGGAATCTCTATTGTGTGTGAGTTTGACTGAATATCAATAATCTTCCTCTCCAAAATTTCCGCCCTCTCAATAGTTACAAGAGCCTTAACCCCTGCATAAGGCGATTTCACCAATATCTTCGCCGTATCACCTGTTTTATATTCCAATTTATCAGGCACAAGCTCAATTCTGTCATTATTTTCACGTCCCCAACTGATATAATCATATGAGGAGATATAAACCGTCCCGCTCGATTGAATAGTATTCCCTTTAGCATCCCTACTTTCAGCTTTTAAGACATAAACTCCGCCTTCTTCAACTCCGGCAAAAGTTACATCCCCTTTTCCATCGGATTTGGTAAAAATCGTCTCTTTATCGATGTCAGTGTCTTCATAGCTATTCTCATAATAGTAATAACCATCCACATTCTGCTTTTTCACAGAGTTCCATTCACGTTTAGCCAAAACAACGGTAACTTTTTTCCCACTCACAGGATTTCCTTCTCTATCAACCGTGATTAACTTCGCCCCAATCGGATCACCATTTTTATAAACATATTCAGCAGGTTTAATCCCAGTATAGTATTCACCCTTATGTACCGCGATATAAACACGATTAGAAATTTGTTGCTGACTAATATCGGTTACGGTAGCCTCAAGATTATAAATCTGACTCGTCTCATCTTTTTTAATAGTAGGTTTATATTGGAAATTATAAACCCCCAGGCTATCAAGCTCAGAATTTACCGTTTTTATAAATTCCGTCCCCCCGCTCGGGCATTCCCAGAAACAAACGTAGTCATTAGTGCTGAAATTATACCAATCGTCTTGATACTCATTAAAATAGTAATCTTGCTTAGTTAAATTAATTTCTACCGGAGCATTAGTTATAGGAGATCCAAAGAAATATTCCCCTTTAATTTCCACTTCCATGGTATCGCCGTTTGTATAACTTTTTTCAGACTTATTTAAACTGACTTTATAATCGGGTTTTCGATATTCAGCTATAGAGAAAGACGTTGAAAAGGTATTTTGCCATCCTCCATTTCCCGCAATAACTTGAATTCTATAGGTACCTGTAGCCGCTTTCGCATCTATTTTTATTTCATCATTAATCGTGCCGTTCTTACTGATTTTGAGATCCTTTTCATAAATATTCTTATAATTGGCATCCTCGATTTTTACTTTAACTGTTTGTTCTTTTGGGAGATTTAATCTGAGGCCGCTATCATTTCTAATAATCCCTTTAAAATAAACGGTATCTCCAGGGCGATAAATTGGTCGCTCAGTATACAGGTAAACGTAATTCTGCTTTCTTTCATAATCGTAATTAATATTGAAATCCCAAGCATTCACGCCTTCACTCCAATCAGAATAAACCAGAGCAACATCTCCATTTTTTTCACCAATAAATCCACCATAATAATTATTACTGTCTTTGCTAATAAGTGTCAGCTCAGCAATCCCTTCAGCATCGGTAATTGCAGAAATCTCCTCTCCACTCGTAGTGGATATTTCCATCCCTTTAACAGGCTCACCCGAATTAATATCAGTAGCCCAAATAATGGCTTTACCCCCTGATAATTTGTATGCAA
>JAHJTR010000076.1 GCA_018829865.1 Patescibacteria group bacterium
AACTATCGGCGATACTGCGCGGACGATTAATTCAATGAAGGCGGATTTGATTATTTGTCGAGGGGCGGCGGCTGGTGTGCCCGAGATGATTATTAAAGAGCTTGATTGTCCCGTGATTAATGCGGGAGATGGCTGGCATGAGCATCCGACGCAGGCGCTTTTTGATGTGTACACTATTTTTGAGAATATGGGTGTTTTGAAGGGAGTTAAAATGTGCGTGATTGGGGATATTATGCATAGTCGGGTTGCGGGTTCTTTGCTTCGGCTTGCCAATATGCTTGAAATGGATCTTTCGATTTGTGCTCCGCTTACGCTTATTCCTGAGCATGTTGAGCAGTTTACCGATAAGATTTATACTGATTTGGATGAGGTGCTGCCTGAAATGGATGTGCTTTATTCTTTGAGGATTCAGGAGGAGCGTGGGGCGTCCGGTGCTATCCCTTCCTTAAGAGAATATTCGAGATGTTATGGAATTAATAAACAAAGACTTGCGAAAACTAAGGCCCATACCTTTGTGATGCATCCTGGGCCTGTTATACGTGAAATTGATATGAGCAGCGAGGTGCTCGACTCCTCCAAATCGAGAATTAATGAACAAATTACTAACGGTTTTGCTGTTAGAATGGCTTTAATGTGGTTATTAATTAATACAAAACAATGGGAGCAATCCTGATAAACAATGGGCATGTTATTGATCCTGCGCAAAAAATAAATGAGATTTGCTCGGTTTTGGTGAAGGACGGGAAGGTGGCGAAAATTGGTAAACGGATTGTTAAACCTAAAACTTGTACGGTTATAAATGCTAAGGGTAAAATTGTGACTCCCGGATGGATAGATATGCATGTGCATTTGCGTGAACCGGGGCGTGAGGATCAAGAGACGATTGCGACTTGTACTCGGGCGGCTGCGAAAGGCGGAATTACCAGTATTTGTTCTATGCCGAATTCGGGGCAAATTGCTGATAATCAGGCGGTTGTTGAATTTATTGTTTCAAGAGCGAAGCGCGATGGAGTGGTGAATGTTTTTCCTTACGGTGCGATTACAAAAGGCCTTAAAGGCGAAGAGCTTGCGGAAATTTGGGAGATGAAAGATGCGGGTATTGTTGGGGTGAGTGAGGATCATCGTGATGTGCAGAATTTGGCTTTGTTTAGGATGGCGATTAAGTATTGTAAGACTTTTAATGTTCCGATTATTTGTCATAGTGAGAATGAGAATTTGGCTTGCGGTGGAGTGATGCATGAAGGGAAGGTTTCTACTTATCTTGGGCTTCCAGGTAATCCGGCTTCGGCTGAGAGTAGTGCGATTGCGGCTCAGATTATTTTGAGTGAGGAGGCTGATTATCCTTTGCATTTTACTCATGTGAGTGCGGCGGCTTCGATTGAATCTATACGCTGCGCTAAAAAGCGGAAAATTGCTGTAACGGCTGATTGTACTTCACATCATTTTTCTCTAACTGATGAAGCTTGTTTGGGGTATAACACTGCCGCTAAGGTTAATCCTCCTTTAAGAAGTGAGAAACATAAAAATGCTGTTTTGAAAGGGCTTAAAGATGGGACTATCGATTGTATTTGTACCGATCATGCTCCTCATACGTTTCGAGATAAATATGTTGATTTTGAGCATGCGGCTTTTGGGATTGTTGGGCTTGAGACTTTGATTCCTCTGGTGATAACTAATTTGGTGAATAAAAAGGTGCTTACGCTTAGGCAGGCGATTGAAAAAGTAACCGTTAATCCGGCCGGAGTTGTGAATATTGATAAAGGTAGCTTGAAAGTGGGGATGGATGCGGATATTACTGTTATTGATTTGAAAGAAGAACGTGTTGTGGATAAAAATAATTTTGAGAGTAAAGGGCGGAATACTCCTTTTGACGGAATGAAATTAAAAGGTTGGCCAACTCTAACTATGGTTGCGGGTAAAATTGTGATGAAAGACGGGAATCTCAGGGTGTGATATAATTTTTGTCGCTTGTTATAAAATCAAACTTTTTGTTCCGGTAAAAATCTTCCTTATCCTCTAAGAAAAATAATATGAAAGTTGATTGGCTGGATCAGATATCGGGTAGGAGAATTGAGACTATTATTCGCGATATTTACAGTATTTCGAAAGGGCCGCTTAAGGGGCGGATTGCTTATGCTTTTACGGCGATTGAGAATGAGATTTTCAGGTACATTAAATCGTATGTTTATGAGCTTAATTCGACTTATAGTTATTTGAATCGGAATCTTGATACTTATGAAGATGCGATTGGGAATCTTTATATTTCGCTTGATAGTGATAAAGATAAATTTGCGGCTTGCGGGTCGCATGTTGATAGTGTGATTAATGGAGGGGCTTATGACGGCGTTGCAGGGGTGGCTGCGGGTTTGGAGATTTTTAGGGTTTTGTATGAAAATAATGTGCAGGCAAAATGCGGATTTAGAATAATTGTGTTTAGGGGGGAGGAGAGTTCGATGACGGGTGAGGCACTTATGGGCAGTGGAGTTGCAACAGGGCAGATTGGGCCGAAAAAGTTGCATGAGATGACTTATGGACTTAAAGAGAAAATCCCTTTTGAGTTTTATATGAAAGGTATGAGATATAATTGGTTGGAGATTTTGGCTCTTTCCGAAAATCCGATTATTATGCCTAGCCAGTATAGTTGTTATTTGGAAATGCATATTGAGCAAGGGACGGTGCTTGAGAAAGCGGGGCTTAATGTGGGAGTTGTGGGGAATGGAATTGGAGGGGCTGTGCGATTGGAATTGAAAACGGGGCTTAGTCAAACTAAATATGAAATAAAAACTGATGAGTCGCTTTTTGTTTTTAAGGTTAAGGGTCGGCGAAATCATACCGGGGGTACTCCGATGAATGGCGTTAGAGGTGAGCGGTATCGGGATGATGCTTTGGTTAAGTCTGCGGATTTGGTTGAGGCTTTGATCAATGACGGCGGGGGGCGAATGGTTAAATGGTATACCAAGAATTTTGCTTATAATATTGTGCCTGGACAAGTGGATTTTTTGATGATTTTGAAGAATGATTGGTTTGATCATGTCGATTTGCCGGCAGAGATTTTTGAGGATTTTGTGGAGGTTAAAAAGGATAATTATCGTGGTGAGAGAGAGATTTGGGATAAGAAAACGGTGATTTCGGCTGCTAATGTGATTCGTGATGTGGAGCAGATTGGCGAACATTATGCGGGACTTACCGATGGGCTTATTTGTGCTACGATTGGGGGGATTGGTAGAGTTGATAAGGAATTGATTTTGACTTTTGATTTGCGAAATTTGGATGAGAAGAGGAGGAAGGAAGCGCTTGTGGATGTCAAGAAATCTCTTAAAGATAATGAGTTTGGTTATGATCTGATTGCTGATTCTAAACCTGTTTACTTTGGGAAAAAGATACCGAAAGCGCTTGGATTAATTTATAAGGAGCTTTTTTTGAAGGAGCCATTTTATTTGCCGTCAATGCCCGGGCATGATGCCAGAAATATGGCTAAATTGGGTATCCCAACCGGTATGATTTTTACGGCTTGCAAGGATGGGGTGAGTCATTCGGTCAGAGAATATGCTTCACCGCTTGCTTTGGAAGAGGGGGCGAGATTGCTTGGAGCGGGGTTGGTTTACTTTGCTAACAGAGGCTAAATCGCTCAAAAATACCGCATCTGCGGCGTTGAAAATAAAATGATAATCCTCGTGTACATTAAGTACATTGCGGTTATCATTTTATTTTCGCCTTGCATCTACGGCATTTTTGAGCGATTTAGCACTTTATGTTTGTTTTCATTCCTGAAGTTTGAAGTTGGAGTAGGATTGAAGTTGAAGTTGGAGCAGGATTGTATCCTGCTTCTTTTCAAAGCAGACGTAATCGGTAAAGCAGGAGCATGTTCGAAGTTGGAGCAGAGTTGCACTCTGCTCCTAAACGTTAAGAAGCGGAGTACAACTCCGCTCCAACAGTTAAAGTACAACTCCGCTCCAACAGTTAAAAGGAGCCCGCTACAATCGCTCTCTAACTATGGGATCAAGTGCAAACTCAAAAAGCATTAAAATCCCCGGGGAAAAAGTACAAAATCAATTTTTTCCGTGTTTATGAATACACATAAAATTTAATTCAAGGAAAAAATCTCTTGAACCTATATTATTTGCATTTCGCCCTTTTTTCT
>JAHJTR010000077.1 GCA_018829865.1 Patescibacteria group bacterium
AAGATTTTTAAAGGCGTGATTTCGGTGGATACTTATAAAGCTGAAGTTGCGGAAATGGCGATTAAAGCTGGAGCGGATATGATTAATGATGTGACTGCGGGGCGAGGTGATAAGGAGATGTTTAGGACGGTGGCTAAATATGGGGCGGGTTATTGTATGATGTATTCAAAAGATAAGACTGCGAGGACTACTAGGGAAAATGTGCAGTATGATGATGTGGTGCGTACTATTTTTGAGTTTTTGGAGAGGAGGATTGATTTGGCGGTGAAGGCTGGGGTTAAATTGGAGAGTATTTGTGTTGATCCGGGGATGGGGGCTTTTGTTAGTGCTGATTCAAAGTATAGTTTGCAGCTGATTAAAAACATTGGGGCTTTTAGAGCTTTGGGTGTGCCTGTTTTGGTTGGGGCTTCTCGGAAGAGTTTTATTTCGGGAGTTATAAAAGATAAAGGTCCTCAGGATCGGATGGAGGGGAGTTTGATTGCTAGTGTGATGGCGGGGTTAAATGGTGCTGATATTTTGAGGGTGCATGATGCTGGGGAGACTGTGCGGGGTATTAGGATGGGGAGGGCTATTAATGTTATATAAAAATTCATTATTTCCCTTTGCGTGGTTTTTTAAGTAATTCGCATGTTTTTTTTGTGTTTCCGGAAAATCGTTCTTCTGTCGGTAAAAGGCCATGACTGATTTGCCGCACATCTTCTACAGAGAAAATAGATCTTGGATGGTCTTTTTGAATAATATCAATCGCTGTTTTTAGATGATGGCGTTTGGTGATAATATAGATCACATTAGTTTTTCCTTCAGGTCCATAAGCATGTACGCTGGTTACATTAAAGTTAAGATTGCGTAATATATTTACTGTTTTTTTCGCGGGTAATTTTGTGATGAGTCTAATAGCAACGGTTCCCATAGCCAATTTTTCTTCCAGTATAATTCCTACCCAAGTTCCTGTGGCAAATCCACCTGCATAGACTAAATAGTAAAAAGGATTGGTTAGATTTTTCATGACTACCCCAAATGCTAAAGCCCAAATCAAGACTTCTATAAAGCCGAGCATTGGAGCAATTTTTCGATATCCCTTTGAAATTGTAATAATGCGCAGGGTTCCAATGGTTACATCGGTCACGCGAGCTAGAAAAATTAAAAGGGGTAACACTACCCATTGAAAAATTTCTATACCTATGATTGTTTCTACAGAAAACATATATTATCAGAGTAACAGATTATTGATAGAGCTGCACAGTTTTTTAAAATTGTAATTTACCAATTATCCTTTTTATTGGGGTGATTTTTTTTGACGGCGTATGTAGGTAGTTAGCGGATGTATTGTTTAGGTAGAAATTTTACAATTTTATAATTATTTAATCTTTGATAAATATCTCTTATCTTATTATTTAGCCATTTTCTCTCTATTACACATACCACATTTGCAATATGGAGCGTATTCATCGTCCAATTTTGGGCGTTCGTCTGTTAAAAGTAGCATCCAGGCTTGGATTCTTGTTGAGTAGCGGAAGAATTTTTGGTGGAAGTTGAAGATTCCTTCGCTTCTTCTTCCTAAAATTAAAATAATAAACCATTGAATTCCTCCAAGAAAGTTGGCGATCATTCCCCAAAACATGAATACCCACATTAAGATAAACCACCAGAGTACGCGGGTGAATAGCTTTAGGCGTGAGGCCTCGGGGTCGAAGCAGAGATTTACTTCGCATGCATGTTTCATTTTTTTTGTTTTTATGAGATTTGAGTTTATTTTAGCATAAAATGTTTTTTCTTGTTTCTTGACAAATTAATTATAACATGTAGTATATATGCTTATTGTTTATAATATGATATATGGCTTTCGAAGAATTTATAAAAGGGGAAGTAGATTATGCGCAGGATATTTCAGATATTCCTAGGGGCAATAAACGAAAATGTGGAGGGGAAAAGCCTTTAAATAGGTTGGCAGATTCAGACATACTTTGTTTGAATTCTGCGGATGATTTTCGTGATTATTTGAAGGAATATTTTTTGTCAGCAGCTACATATCAGGTTTTATTGATGTTTGCTCGCAAATTAACTGTTAATTTAGCCGGTGCTGAAGACCTTCTGCATGATGCGATTGAAGTTCTATATACTAAATATATTGATAATGAAGGCTATAGAAAAATTGATGGTTTGAGCATGAAGGATGCTGCCAGGTTGCTTTCTCAGTATGTTCGGACCGTTATGATAAGAATGCATTTATCGATTGTAAGGA
>JAHJTR010000078.1 GCA_018829865.1 Patescibacteria group bacterium
ATTTTTAACACATATTTGTTAACAAAATATTAATTTTTCATAATAAATCTTCTCATCTTCTCACAACTAATCAGCCAAAAAAAAACCTGATCTGATTTAAAAAATCACAAGTTATTTATATCCTACCAAATATTTCTCGTATCCTTATCCCCCACCTCAATAATCATGGCATTCAGCGTTTCAGCCCTTATCGGAATCATTTTCGGCTATTACCCGGCCCGCCGAGCAGCAGCCCTAAATCCAATTGAAGCCCTTCGTTACGAATAAAAATTTAATAACTTTATCAAAATGAAAAAAGAAACACTCTGGCACATCGTAATTGTTATCACTCTCGCAACCGGCATGTTTTACGCAGGCACTCTCTACGCAAAGTCAGTCGCAAATTCAGCAACCAACTCTTTTAACTCCCAAAATCCCCAAGGAAATATGAGAGCAAATTTCGCAAGCAGAGGCGAAATGCCAAATATGCAAGGTAGGAGACTAAACGGCGCCGCCGCAATAACCGGCACAATAATCCAAAAAGACGACATGAGCATCACCCTAAAGCTAGCAGACAGCGGCTCAGCCATAGTCTTCTTCTCCGACGCCACCGACATCCAAAAAACCACAGCAGGCACCAGAGCAGACCTAACCCCAGACGCAAACGTCACGATCCGCGGCGAAAAAAACGAAGATGGGAGTTATAATGCAACGATGATTCAGTTAAGGCCAGAGTTGGGGAAGACAGAAATGATAAAAAAGCAATAATCGCCTATTGTCGATCATAAAAAAAATTGTATCTAAATTTCACTTTTTTATAAATATAGTTAAGATCATTTTTCACTTAATATTACCCAGTTTGTTAATTTTTTGCATAGTTTTGCATAGTTTGCAGATAATTTGCATAGTTTTGCAAAACATCATCCCATGCCAATAATTAAGGCACTGGTATATAAAAAGTTCCAAGATCCATTACCGTTGGGCGAAGCCTAAATCTGTTAAAAGTATCAACATTAACTATATAGTGTTTTTTCCCATTTATTGTTTTCACTCCACAGGAAGTAACAATAGTCTGCTCTCTACAAGCAAGATCCCCCGCAAAACCACTCGGACCTGAAAATTTTCTACTATTCAATCTTGATGCATGAAAATGAGATTCTGATATTCCCTTCCCTACAAAAGTCCGCCTTCCTAAAAACCTACCATTGGCTTTTTTATGAAAAGAATATGTAAAAGAGATCAGTTTTTGTAAAATAAGCCTTTGCGCCCTAAAATCCCAGTACAAATAAAAACCCTTTTCCGAAGTTTTATCCATAAGGTCTTCTTTAAGTAATTTTCCTATTTTTTTCTTAAAAGATGGATTATTAAAAGCATTTATTAAAAGATGCATTTTTAATAGTAAAAGGGTTCGCAACTTGCCAAGTTTAGGACGCTCAGATCCAGCGTGCTTCTTTTTTTTGCGATTAATCGGATCTTTATGTTGAGGAATCGCAAAGTGTTTCTTTAACTCACCTATAAGTAACCTCCGATTCTTAACCAGCCTCATAAGCTTTAGAGATTTTGATACTGCCATCAATAATTCTGTCTCATATACTGGGTTTGCACCCTGCTTTTGCATTTGAAGTATTTTCTTTACCTCTTGTATTTTTACAGAATCATAATTCTTATAAAGACGATAAAATGTAAAAAGATCAACAAAGTTTTTTTTCAGACCATTAAAGCGACGATAAGAAATACCGAATTTATTCCCAACATTATTATAAAAATCATTAAACCTACTTGAAAAAATAATAGATGTATCAGTTTTCCCTGAGCGACTAGGTAGATTTTTAAAAAGAGTTATCAAACTTAGTATCGACATACTCGGACCACCCTTTATTTTGAACTTCTTGCAGACTTTCCGAGCAAACTCTCTAAAATCGACTCTCCTTAAATACTCCCCAACCTCCTTATTTGAAAAAATACGATCAATCAATGGTATCCAACGCACACGCATCGGCCCCAAAGCATCAGCCCATAAATTTAATCGCTGCCTTCTCTTTTTATTCTTTATTGCCTCAAATAAATACAAAGTATCTCTAACAGCATAGCCATTTCCAATCTCATAAAAAACTCGTTTATTCTGAACAAGGTTTTTTAATAAGTTAAGGTTAGCATCACTAAACTTAGACAAATTTTTTATTATTTTTATTAAATCCCCGCAATTGAAAATCGCTAATGAAGGAACATGTTTTACTATGAACTCTATGACTTTTGTAGTTCTATTAATCTTAGATTCTGAAAACTTAGAATTACTAAGCAATTTATATATATCATCAAAATATGAAAAATTAAATCTATCTTCATTCGCAAGGTAAACCTTAATAAATAGCTTTAAAACAGATTTTCTTTTAAATAAAGACTCCATCTTTGCCCTATCTAAATTATAGGTACTTCCCACTTTTATAATAAAAAAATTAACCGTATCCCCACATTTTCTAGCTTCATTTATTTTAAAATCCTTAAAAACATAGGAATGTTTCTTATAGGATACCTTTACATCCGATTTTCCATCCTTTCTCAAAAGAATTAATACATTCGTAATAACTTTATACTCAGGATCATTAATCTTTATCATTATTTCTCTCTTCACCCAATCATAACTAGCCTTATAAAAAACCCGCGTATGTTCTATTTGCCCCACCATTTGTAAAAGCTTTTTATTATCAATTTGCTTCACCGTATCCTTAAAAATCTTATCCAATATAGCTGGCGATAATATTTTTTCCTTATTTGAGAGTTTTTTCAAAAAAGCTATTCTTAAAGCCACCAACCTTTTTAGCATTTGTGGTTTGTTAATACTTTTTCTCTCAAAATTCTTTCCTTTTCGATTTGAGGAGTATAGGTCTATCCCCTTTTTTAAAGCCATATTTCAGAGTTAACAAATCATTAAATTATAAAACAGTTACACAATAAAATCAAGCACCCCACGCAACAACCCAGCCCCCGCAAACTGCGAGCGGAAGCCAGCAGAACGTTGTGAGCGCAGCGAACATCTTTTACTACTCCCCGGAAATCATGCAAAACATATGAACATCCACAAACAGATACGTGCTAGTAATTTTCCCGATTTACCTACTACTTGCACAGCTAAGCAGCAAATATAAATTCCTCCACGATTTGATTCTTATTATAGGAGCCACATTCCTCGCTTATCACACTGCACTTTTTGGCGAATTTTGTTTGGGCTGGATAGGAATCTCTACGGCTGCAACAAACACACTTGACCTCACAAGAATTTAAGGTATAATTAAAACCTCTAAAATCCTAGTATCTAATATTATAAATATGGTCAAAGAAAATTCAAAAGAAAGAATAAGTGTAAGGGAAGCCCTTCTATCTAGAGCTAATAACCCAACCCCCGAAGATCGATGTGAGTCTATTGCTACAAATCTAATGTCCAAATTCATCGAAGAACCTGACGTTTGGCAAGAAATTGAGAAATACTTAAAGGAAAATAATCCGGATATTTATTACAATCATCCTGAATATTGGAATATCGGCGACCCAGCTAATCATTTAGCAGTTTATGCTAGTTCAGAATGGAGTTACAAATTTTTAAATCGAAAATTCACTGACCCAAATTTCTGCGAACAAGATGTTGAAGATCTAGGGAACGAATTAGAACGTTTACTTAACATCCCAACCAATAAATTATTAGAGGATACGAGCTTTAACTTGTTAATTACCTGCCTCATAAAAGCTGCAGAAGACCCGATAAATGATATTGTTGACGATAACTGGCTTAAGAGTGAAAGTGGCCAAGAAGGAACAATCGAAGGTTCACATATTCTAACAGAAAAAGAAAAAAGCGAGAGAGAAGTACTAATAACAGTGCTACAAAGAATGGAAGATCATTTTCAAGCAGTCTGCTCTCATATTAAGGGAGAGGATAAAGGGAAAAAAGATCCATTTATTGCCGCCACTGCCAAACGTATTGCAGAAAAATCTGATCCATTTTTAAAAAAGTTTTTAGAAGAAGATGAGGATGATGACAACGAAAGCGGAAATGGTGGATTTGATGCCTAGTTTTCTTTATAAACAGCAGTCGCACTAAAAATAAAGCCACCAGATATTGCAAATAAAAAAATAACATTCTAAGGGGATTCTGTTGAGGATTGTATGGCAGCAACTGCAGCTGGAATACGTTTTATTGGTGTCTTATCAGGATATACATCAGCAGAAAAACTTATTGCCTCTGGTGCCAACAAGGATAATTTAGTAAATTCTATAAATGAATTACCTCATTACCTAAAAATAGAATGATTTTTCCGCCACTACTAAACAAAGGCGATACTATAGCTATTTTTGCTCCATCCTCACAAATAGATACTACTCTGCAGAAACAATATATTAAGGGAATAAAACTTATTAAAAGCTTAGGTTACGATGTTTTAGATACAAAATTGCTTAATACTCCTGAAGAAAAAGCCAAACAAATTCATTCACTTGTTAATGATAGTGAAATTAAGGCGCTTGTTGCTTTACAGGGTGGAGATAGTTGTGAAACTGTTTTGCCGTATTTAAATTTTGAATTAATTAAAAAAAACCCCAAAATATTTATGGGTTTCAGTGATATCTCAGTTTTACTAAACGCAATCGCATATAAGTCAGGACTTATTACATATTTGGGCCCTGATTTATTATGGAAGTTTGGGAAAAACTTTTCCTCATATGATAAGGAGAGGTTTATAGAGACTTTAGAGAATGGGAATAATTCAATTCCCGGATTGGACAAATGGAAACTTGTTAAGGGCAATGCTGATTCTTTTTGCGGGCAGCTATGGGGAGGTAATTTGCGCTGTTTTATGAAATTGCTAAATACTCCTTACCTACCTAGGTTGAAAGATGGTTTACTAATGATTGAAGATTTAAAAAAGGATTTAAATTGGATGAGTAGTTCTTTGGACAAGTTAGAACGTACCGGAATTTTATCCAAACTTAAAGGAATAATTATCGGTTATAATTATAAGTGTTCTTTCAATGATTCTGAGCTTTTTGACCTTCTCATTGAAAAAACAAAAACCTATGATCTAGGCATAGTAAAAATCAACGATTTTGGCCATAATTCAGTTCACGCGATTTTCCCTATAGGCGCAACAATAAAAATTGATACCAAAAAAACAAAAATAGTTTTTCAAAAATAATGTTAAATAAATCATTATGGAGCCGCCACCGGGATTCGAACCCGAGACCTCACCCTTACCATGGGTGCGCTCTACCAACTGAGCTATGGCGGCACTTCGCGTAAGCCATTCTATACAATTTCGCAATTATTTCAAACACAAGTTCAAAATTTCCATTCTCAAAAAAAACCTCAATCCCCACAAACAAAACACAACTAATTGACAAAATAAAAAAAGTGTTTAAAATCCAAACATCAGTATTTCATAATTAATCCAGCATGCCTAACGAAACCCTAACCCCTCAAGAAACCATATCCCCGGTAACAGTTATAAAATTCCCTGAATTTACTCCTGAAGAATTAAAAAAAATAACAATCCAAATCAATGAACGCATAGATAATCAAAACATAAAAAACCAAAGATTTTCAGCAGGAATGGCCAACCCAACAAGTGAAAAATTTGCAACTACAATACTCAGGTATATGCACGACGATCCGGAACTAGCCGCAAAAATCCAACTAGCAACCCGCCTTAATAATTCAGAAACAAATGAAGCTACATTAATTTCAATTGTCTACGACACAGGCCAAACAGCCGACGGCTTCCCAAAAGAATTAATACCACTTTGCGACCCCGATCAACCAAACGGCAAAAAACTTTTACCCCTAACCCTAGCAACACAACTAACCTCAAAATTCGCCCCCGAACAAAACGGACAAGAACACTTTCTGCTAGGACAAACAGTCCACCTCGACGGCAACAATGAAATTTGCGGAGAAGGTTTAATTAGGGAAATAACAACCACCCGCAATGGCTTAAACAAAATTGCAGGTAACAGCATCGGTATATTACCTAAAAAAATGGACGGAACAGAAAAATTCACCACTGCCCCCCTCAGCACACATACCAACGCCTTACAACACATCATTTCACTCCCTACCACTAACAACGACTCTCAAGAAACTCCGGAAAACAGCCCCCACGGAATTATGATTTCATTAAACGCAAAAAACATCACACCCGCAACAATAAAAGAATTACTTCAAGATATTAAGGTTCCTCTAGGTGGAATGGTTTTTATAGAAGGAGAAATAACCTCACATGCAGTCACACACATCCCTGGCAAAAAAGCATCAATCCAAGAAGTAATGAGCAATGTCGAAACAAGCACAGTTAACGCAGCAGTAACAGGATCCTTCACCCTCGACCCAAATCTCCTCAGCAATCAAAACGGCCACATCCACACAGAACTCGGCCATTTTAATAGTGTAAACGGCAAAATCACCCTAGTCCTATTCCCCGTAAGCAAATCCATCACTCGGAAATTTGAAAATGATTTAAAATAATTACCCCCCACAGCAACAATCAAAAAACAAATTTCCAATTTTCCCACCAACGTGCTATTATCCATATACGAACTCTGTGATGTTCGTGGAACTTTAAACTGACTCTACCCCAAAATTATAGGGACCTCAAGATTTGCAATTGCCTTGGCGAATGCATGAGAGGACCCACCTGATTCGCAGGAATCAGTTCTACTAAGGACTACGGCATCACGGAGTTCTTTTTGTATATAAAGTTATTTACACCAACATATGAATAAAAGCCGCAATCGGCGTCGCAATGTCACGCAAAAGACCCCCTAACAACGACACACCGGTAAATTTAGCATAAAAGTAATCCCCCGCAATAATCGCCACAAAAAGCTTAATCCCATTATCAGCCATCCATTTCTCATACTTCATCTGAAACCTAGCAGGCACAAAAGCCAAAAACACCTTACTCCCATCCAGGGGCGGAATTGGCAATAAATTAAAAACCATCAAATAAATATTCAACAAAAAAAGCTGAACAAAAAAATGCCCAATAAACGAATCAGCCGGAAATTCCACATATTTCAAAGGAATCGCCACCAAAAAAGCCAAAATAAAATTCCCGACAGGCCCCGCAATCGCCGTCAGCACCATCCCCCATTTATAATCCCTAAAATTATAAGGATTAATCGGCACCGGTTTCGCCCATCCAATCGGCGCAAAAATAATCATCAAAGTCCCAAGCAAACTCAAATGCCTCATCGGATTCAAACTAATCCGCCCCGCAACCTTAGGCGTCGGATCCCCAAGTCTATAAGCCGTGTAAGCATGCATCGCCTCATGAATCGTCAGCGCCGGCAAAAGCGCCAACAGTCTAAGTAAAGTTGTATCTATATCAATTATATTTAGAAATTGTACAACAATTATAGTATAGTTCACCCGTCTCTTAAAGATAAAAAAAATGTCACTCTGCAAAATCTGGCATCTGCTTTTCATCCAAAAAACCAACAAAACGATTATCCAACTCTTCCGTTACACGTTTGTAGGAGGATTAGCGTTCCTGCTCGACATCACAATCCTGATCACCCTCACAGAATTTGCCGGCATTCATTACCTCGCATCCGCCGCAATCGGCTTCACCATAGGATTAATCACCAATTACATTTTAAGTGTAATTTGGGTATTTGATAAAAGGAGAGTCCAAAACAAGCGCCTGGAATTTACAATTTTTTTATGTATCGGCCTCACCGGATTAATTTTTAACGAATTTCTCATCTGGTTCTTTACAGAGGAGGCAACACTGCATTACACTTCCTCCAAAATTGTCGCCACAATTATCATTTACTTCTGGAATTTC
>JAHJTR010000079.1 GCA_018829865.1 Patescibacteria group bacterium
GCAGGCCGCGCACATGCGCTCCTGGCCGGAGATGCAGCCGAGATCCGTATCGCACAGCTGCGCGGTCGGGCACTGCGAGTGGTCGGGCGCGTGGTCGCAGCTCCGGCTCCCCTGGTCGCAGCTGTCAATGGTGCAGTCGTGCAGATCGGCGCAGTCGCCGTCGAGCAGGCAGGGCCCGCCGGTATCGGTGTCGGTGTCGGTGTCGGTGTCGGTGTTGGTGTCGGTGTTGGTGTCGGTGTCGGTGTCGGTGTCGCCAAAGTAACGGTTGGCATTATTTCATATACAGGTGTAGGCGTAGGTGTAGCCAATTCAACTGTAGGAACCACAATTTCCTCAGGATTAACAATTGTAAAATGAATACCCGGAGTCATTATATCCTCGTTAAACCATAAATTAACCGTATACTCACTTCCGTTATAAAGAGGCTGACCTTCAGCCCAATTAAGCACAAAATCAATTTTCGCTTCACTTCTTTCAGTCACAGTCGGATAAGTAAAAACATCCGTACTTGGCGTAGCATCTTTCGGATAAAGAACCAAAACATATTCACCTTCATCAGGCAATAAGTTTTCACCATTAAGACTCATTGACTCCCCAAGCACGGGCGTAGGAGTTAACGAAATTAAAAGCGGTTCATTCGCAGCTATTGCCGAAGTAGGCAACAATGTGATCACAAAAACTGCAAGCAAAACCTTTGAGAGAATTTTTCTCATTTTATTTTAGGTTAAAAATATATTAAAGATATTACTAAAATTAAATAATATTATACTTTAATAATCAATATCAAAAAACAATATTACACATTATTTTATCAACATATCAAATACTCCATCAAAATCATCACCAAGCTTAGCCCCTTTAAGTCGATCTATCCTCTCTAAAAAGACCTCAGAAGCCGCATCATTCCGCTTAATTTTCAATACCTTATTAAAATACTTTTTCGCCCCCTGCCAATCTTTCTTCCTAAAATTTTCCACACCCTGCTGATAAAGTTGAATATATTCCGTATCAATATGCTCACTTTTTAAAGCAACCAGCTCATAAATTCGCACAGGCTTTTTCTTCCCCTTAACCCTAATTACATCCAGCTCTCTAAACACAAATTCATCTCTCGCCTCAAGATAAACCGACTCAGAAACGCAGATATTAGTACCATAAACCTTATTAACCCCCTCAAGTCGCGCCGCCAAATTCACATTATCGCCGATCACAGTATAATCAAACCGCTTTTCAGACCCCATATTCCCAACAATCATCTCGCCTTTATTAAGCCCAATTCGCAGTCCAATTTTTTTAGTATGGAGACTCCATCCCTTCCTCATTTCATTAAATTTCTGCAAATTATAGTAAGCTGATTTACAAGCCAAAATCGCATCATTTTCACTCGGCACCGGCGCCCCCCAAAAAGCCATAATCGCATCCCCTTCATATTTATCGAGAGTCCCCTCCTGTTCAAAAATAATATCAGTCATTTCGGAGAGATAATCATTCATAAATTCAACAAGATCTTCAGGTTCAATTTTTTCAGAGAAGGAAGTAAAGTTGCCCAAATCAGAAAACATCACCGTTAAATTTTGCCTATCTCCTCCCAATTTAACAAGTTTTGGCTTATCGATAATTTTATCAACAACTTTCTCGGATAAATACCGTGAAAAAGTCTTTCTAATAAAAATCTTCTCACGCGATTCCGTAAAATATCTCATTATGAGAGAAATAATCAGAGCCAGTATAATCCCAAAAATCGGATAAACGATGCTAAGAATAATTCCATAAGCAAAAGCCCCCCAAGTAATAAAAATATAAACAAGTACAACCAACAAACTCAAAAAAATCGCATAACGTATTCGCAAATAGAGCCAAAAAAAGCCAATGACAAACACCAAAAACATCATAACCACAATTTTCGAAAATTGCGGCATATTATTAAGAAACGACTCAGTCATCATAGTCTGCAAAACATTTGCGTGAATCTCAACCCCGGGCATACCAATCCCTCTCATCGAAACAGGCGTTAAATATTCATCATGCAATGTATAAGTAGTCGCTCCCAAAAGCACAATTTTATTGGCGAAAACATTTTTCTCAAAATCACCGTTTAGCACCTGATAAAAAGGAATTGAAGTAAAAGAGTACGGCCGCCCGAAATAATTAATCAAAAAAGTCTCATCATCATCTAAAGGAAATACCAACGGAGGAAATTTCTTCGCAGGATTCGCCGGCGGACGAATAAATCTCTCCGAAAACACCAACTGATTCTCTTTAACTTGAATATCAGAAACTCGCTGCCCCAAATAATTCCGCAGAATTTCCACCGCAAAACTATAAACCCGCACTCCATCACTCTCCCGGGAAAGCAAAACACGCCTAACCCCGCCATCTTTATCCAATTCCACATTGGCAAAGCCCATAGTAGTCACACTTTGAAATATCGGCATAGGAGAAATAAAAACGCCATCAGCCTCCACAAACTCATTCACTAACACAATATTTTTATATTTCCGCAAAACGTCATAAAGCGCACTATCATGCTGCTCATTCGACTCCTGCGTAAAATTAATATCCACACCAAGTACCGCAGCGCCATCCGCCATAATGCTCTCAATCACACTCGCCATATTACTTCTTGTAAAATCCTGCCATCTGCCAATCTCATTCAAACTGGCATCATCAATCGTCACCAGCACAATATCTTCACTTGAGCGATTAATCGTCTGATAAAAGAAGTCAGCAAACTTCAAATCCCAAGAATCAAAAACACCAAAAAGCACGAAAAAAAGCAACAAAAACGAGCTAATCGCAAAAACCAGAATAAATAGAAAAAATTTCTTCATATAACAAATTGATTGAAAAAAAACAGATAAAACGTATCATAAAAATAAAGTAACTCAAACTATCATGAACAAATTTCAGATATCACTCGGAATAATCTTATCAATAGCACTGATTTCATTTAGTGGTTGCGGTAAAAATAAGAAGACAGCTCCCTCCCCTGAACCGAAAAATATCGAAACCAATCAAACGGATGTTAATGCCCAATTAATTTTTGAAGAAGGAGGAGTTTACCTGAAATCAATCAACTCACAAGAATTTATAAAAATCACCGAAAATCTAAAAATTGAAAATGGAGCCACAGTAAAAACCGACGAGACAGGGCTAGCCTCAATCATTTACTACGACGACAGCATCACCCGCATCGACAACAACACCGAACTAACAATAACAACGCTGGGAATAAGCGAATCCGACGATGGATTTACAAATTCCCACACCAAACTGGATCTAGCCAAAGGCCACATCTGGAACAACGTAAGAAAACTCACCGACGATGAAAGTGATTTCGAAATCGAAACACCAACAACCATAGCAGCCGTCAGGGGCAGCATCAACGCATCTCAAGTCTACGAAAACGGAGAAACCAGCCATTTTGCCTACACCAATGATTTAGATATTTGGATGAAAAACCGCAAAAATCAACGAATAAAAAAATATATTATTAAAGAAGGACTACAACAAAGATTTATTAACAAAGAAAAATTGCAACAAATGATTGCCTCGGGGCAAATCAACAAAGACCAAATAGTAAAAAACCTCGAACTCTCAGCCGAGCAAAAAGAATGGATCAAAAAAAACAATCAAAAAGATCTCGAATATTTACAAAGAGTTTATGAAAAACATCGCCGCTTCACGGACAATACTATTAATGAAGAAAATGAGCGCGCAGCCAAAATAGATGAATTACTAACAGACAGAGAGAAACTCAAAAAATATCTAATTAGCAATCGCAAAAAACTTTATCTCTTAATTAAAAGAGCTGATCTCAACCTCATAGCCGAATTCCTCCAGCAACAAAAAAAACTTCATGATCAAATTAAAGAAAAAATCGATAACTCGGGTGATGAAGAATTAAAACTATTATTCGACAAAAGAACCGAAAAGATTTTCCAAAGCTATTCATTCAGAGAAATAATCAGACTTTATCCACAAATAATGAATCCCCTTGAAACACCGGTCTCTACTGCAAAACCGACAATACCTAGTGCAGGCCTAATTTTCACCTTACCAAAACCTTCAGCAACTCCGGAGCCCCCAAACAATCCCCCCACCGAACCAACCACCGAACCACTACCGGAAACAACACCGCTAATCAAAGAAAAAATCTACACACCACCAACTTTAATCAACCCGGAACTATCAGACCTGGAAACACCACTATTAAGCCCTACGCCCGAAACACTTCGAATGACCACACCATTATTAGACCTTTAGAGTAAGAAAGTGTTAAAAATAAGCCTTACGCCCGAAGCATTTTTCAAATGACCACGCCTTTATCATACCTCTGCAGTAAGAGAGTGTTCAAAAAGTGAAAATTGCCACATCAACGCATATCAACACAAAAGCCAAAATCGCAAAAATAATCGACCACTTCGACCACAAAAACTTACGCTTATTAATCAATCCTAAATTATAATTCACAACAGCAAGCTCATTCAAAATCTCATCTTTCGAAAGAAGCCTCAATTCATCACGATACTCCTCTAAACTAAAATTCAAACTGGCCCCCCAATAAATAAAACCTTTTTTAGCCGGAGCAGTTTTCGGCAAAAGCACCATTAGTCCACAAAAAAACGAAGCAAAAATCACTATCACGGTCAAAACCCAAAAAATAATTTGCACAGTCGAATAAATCCTCCCCATATCCCCAAAAAGAAACACATCAAGCGCAAAAAAAATAGCCAACAAAATCAGCGACGCAAGTATCACCGTCCGCGCCTTAGAATCCGCCAAGCTAATATTCTGCGAAAGATATTTTCTAATATGCTTATAAAATGAGAAGGCGGAAACATTTTCTTGAGTCATTTTTTTATAGTAAAGAAAGTATTATATTTAAGCTGCCAAATCCCTAAAAGAAGGAGCATCATAACCGCGCCCAGATGTATTTGTCAACTCACGCTCAGCAAAACCGGTCTCAGCCAGAGCCTCAGAATGTGTTTCCGATTGACTGAACTTCATCCCGTCAGCAGACGCCACCTCAACACCAACGCCCGGTCTCACCCACACTTTCGCGGGACTCAAAACAGGCTGAATCCGCCCAAGCCTACTACGCCGAGATCCACCACCCAATCCCTCTGCACCGGTCTGCGTCTCTTCATTTGCGACCTGATCATCACGCCATTTTTTTCTGGCATCAATCGCCATATCCTCACGCTTAGCCAGCACAGCCATGCTATGAATCAAAGTCGATTTTTTCGGAACATATAACCCTTCACTCACCTGATCACGCATTTTTATTAATTGATTTATTTTTGTTTTTATCTTGGGGAAATTCGGCCCATCCCATATCTCCAAATACATATTAACTTCCTTAATTAAATCCCTAAGCCCATCTCTCGCCTGTTTAATAGCCGTAAACTCATAACTCTCCACATGAGTATCCAATTGAGTCTTCGACTGACGCATCTGCCAATCAGCATTACTTGGACTGGATTTATCCACATGCCTCACAAAAAGCTTTTCATTCTGCCTCAATTCCCAAACAGCTCGATGCAATTCATCCATATAATCTTCCGGCACCTGATTCTTAAAATATGTATCAATAGCAATCGCAAGTTTAGCTTGCCCCTCACCACTATCCGCCTTACTCACAGATAAATAATCCTGAGCTTCCCGCAAGGCACTCAACAAATCATGACGCACATCAAATCTTTCAAGCATCATCGCCTGCCGAGTCGGCATATCAGCCACTCTATCCATCAATCTCTCCAAAATTTCATATGGCAAATGCCCCTTATCAAGATCAGAAATCGGCCCATGCTCGGCAATATCAAGCAATCGAGGCAAATCAGCCTCTCTCTTTGACGTGTATTTATAGAGAGATAAGTTCGCTCTTGTTTGCCTAGCCATATTTCTCAAATCCTGCTGCGCCGAATATAAAGTAAACGGCACCCCCCTAACACTAGTAGGACTAATCCCCTCCCGAATGCTTTTCACAATATCAATCTGTCGAAGAATTTTATTTTTCTGCCCCAGCACATCAATTTGAGAATGAATTTCCTCATATAAATTTCTCAGTCTCTCATATCCCTCACTCCCATCCGACCGATGCATTTTTAAATAAAGCGATGTTTCATAAGCAGTCACACTTATTCGCTCAAAATGCCGCTCACTTGCATTCCAAACAGAGTTAAGCCTTTCATAAAGAACATCATGAGCATATCCTTCAGGCAATCCCTCTCTTTGTTTAGGCCTCAAAAAAGAATCAGCCAAACCACTCAAATTCCTCAAATGAACATTATTATTAAAATTCGCAGCATCACTTAATTTTTCTTGAGCAATCAAATCAACCGCAGCCTCAAGCTTCTCCAAAAATTCATATTTCTTTGGAATATAATTGGGACTGGAAGCCGGAATCGCCATCAAATCATTCCAAGCAACAATCAACTGCACCCGCAAACTAACAGGACGATGCGATTTATCAATAACCGAAATATCCTGATTATCAGCCGCCGTCACAAAAGACGACAATCTATCAAACGTATCCGGCAACTTACCGGAAAACCTCACAGAAGACCTCAAAGTACTGACATTCTCATCCAAAGTATCACGCAATATTTTTAATTCAGGCAACATAGCCTTGGAATTCTCAATCGAAATCCCCCGCTCAAGATCCCGAATTTCATCCACAACAAGCTGAAGCCCCGGCATTTTTTGCTTAATTTCAATATATTTCTCCAATCGATTAATTTTTGCAGCAAAAGAAATCCTCGCCTGAAATTCCTCAGGATTATCATCATCAAAAGAAGCCTGCCGCATATAGCAACGTGATTCCTCAATCAAAACAGCCGCCGCCCGATAAAAAGCCTCTTTCTCCTCCTCAGACAAATTATTATAAAAATTCTCATCATCAACGATTTTACTCTCAAAAAAGTCAATTTCCGCCCCATAAATATCATAAGTCTGAAACGCAAAATAATTCTCATGCACAAATGAATCCAGTTTCTTAAGGAGCTCAGCCTCTTCCCGCGTCGGCTGCTTGCCCGAATTCAAAATTTCCGCATAATAAGAAACCATAAAATCCTGCGCCGCTTTAATCGCATCAGCCATTTTTCCCCTTTGTTCAAGCCCTTTCTCATACCCTTTATTATTAAGGAGATTACTAAGCCCCGCCGCAGCCCTTTCTTTATTCTCATAAAATTCCATCAAAACCGCATTTCGTCCCTGCGAATCAGCCTCAAATCCCCGATGCGCCACTTGAATATCATTAAGCAAACCATCAATTTTCAAAGCAAGCTTATTATGTCTTTCATCTTTTTCTTTTATAAACACCGATTCCTGTTTAAGAGGAAAAATTTTCTGAGCAGGAGGATTAAAAGCGTCATCCCGCCCCGGAATAACTGCAGTATCAATATCACTCTCAGTGCGAGTAGCAAAGCGACGAACCTTACTATCTTCCCCTTTGCGCTTATTCAAATCAATAACCCGTTCTTCCATTGGGAAATTATAATTAACTATCATCTGAATCTTAACTATCTCTTCTTCCTTATCAATTATTTCAAAAGAAGAATCAAATTTTTTCATTTCATGATCAATAGCTTCCAGTCTATCCTCAATTCTCTCACTTGAAAAAAACGAAACTCTTTTTTTACCTTTAGCCGATTTATAATCCAGACTAGTCCGTTCATCCTCCAAAACCATCTTTTTATTCTTCAAAGAATTCCTTTGCCGTCTAAAATGCACAAGCTGCAAACTAAGCAGCTCTTTTCTAATCCTCACAGTCTCATTAAATTCCTCTTCCCATTCCTCCGACTCCTTCTGACTTTCCGCCAAAGGCGCAAGCGCAACCATAAAATCAATTTTTTTCTCACAAGCCTCACGCATTCTCTGCCGATGTTTAAAAGTAGCTTCCCCCCGCGGCACCTTCCATCTACTCTCCTCACCAAACAAGAAATCGTTTATAGTGTCACGCATCGCTCTAAGATCATCCACCGCACCTCGCGCTTCAAGAAGGAAATAATCAAACTGCTTCTTGGCAGCATCAATATCCTGCATTGAATAATTAACCCCCTTAGTGCCGGCAAACGCAGCCCAGCTATCCACCGCATCATTCATGCCGGCAACCTCCTCATAAACACGACTCAACGCCTTAGCTCTAAGCACCAAATCAGCAGATCGACTCTCTCGCTTAAAATCCTCGGATTTCTGAAGCAATTGTTTACGTTGCAAAAGCATCTCATGCTTACTCTTGGCTAACTCATAATTATCAGTCCCATTCCTAAAAGTCTCCATCTGATGCACATATTCACTCAAACGCAAATCAACGGCATCCACCGACCAAGCATTCAAATCCTCATTCCAAGATTCAAGCATATTAAAAGAAGGCATATCAACCTTAGCCCAATTATTCCGACTCTCCATTCCCTCATTATCAGAGGCAACACTCTCGCCACGTCCCGCACTCATAGTGGTTTCATCATTTGTTATTTCCATAATCGGCAAAAATTAAGATAGGGTATCATCAAAGCAATATTCCAACCAAAAATCAATTGAAAACCCCTACCAAAACTCAACAACCCCCTCAGTATTCAAACTCCCAAACTCATCCTTCCCCAAAAGATAAATTTTCTTCACAGGAATCATCTGCCTGAATTCCCCCGCATATCCGCTAATCCGCTCATCAATCCCCGGATTTTCAGTTTTTGAGAGGAAGAGAGCAAACAAGTCCACATTCTTATACAAACTCTCCAAGTCGAGCATCATTTTAGTTCCCCCACTATTTGAAATCTGCACAGAGGCAGCCCCATAAACCTCATTAAAATCCGGATAAAGAGCAATAATCAAATGATTATCCACTATACCGTAATAAAGACTAACTTCCTCGGGAATAAAAACAATATCTCCATACGCAAGATCATCTTTTGTAAGCAAAGGCAACAATTTATGAACAGAAATACTGAATTTCTCCAACGTACCACCAATAGTTTTAACTCGCTCTTTAGTAACCAAATCATTAACCACCTCGTCACCTGAAGCAACCGCAGCCCCCGCCCTATTCAAAGAATCGGCATACCCACTCAAATTCTTTTCAAGCAACATTATGAATTTATCCGCCTGATCTTTAGCCCCGTTTACATCAACCATCAAAACCACATACGGCAACAAATTCCCCGAATTATAAACCCCAACAGCCACATTTTTTTCCAACATCGGCTTAATATCCCGGTCATAATCAAATCCGAAAGCACTAAAATATCTCACCATAGTCGAGTACCCCTTTTTATTTTTGCCCTTTTCAATCAACCCCGCCAAACCGGCTTTCTCAAAATACATCATCATATTTTCCCCGGGGATTTTTTTATCCAAGTAAATTGTTTTATCGGAGTCAGAAACAGCCAATCCATCAAAGCCCAGCGCCATCCCCCTAAAATAAACGGAATTATTATCACGCTTAGCCAAATAAAATCCACGATAAGACACATCCTCGCTATCCCCCAAAAACAAATATTCCGCCAAACCACTAGGATTAACCACATCTTTAGCTTCAGGAACAATTTCATCGGCACTAATCAATTCGGTATTCATATAAAGCCACGCCCAATAATCCTCATTAATTTTTTCAATCAAACCAAGATATTCCCTCTTCTCCCTCAAACTCCCACTATCAAGCCCCTTAGGCTCATTAATCATCC
>JAHJTR010000080.1 GCA_018829865.1 Patescibacteria group bacterium
TATTTGGTGGTGCCTGACTGCATAGCTGAAAGCGTCAGGGCCGCGGCGGGACCCGATTTTATTGTTAGGGGTTATAAGGGGGAGCATTTTAATGAGGCGGGAGTTGGGTTGGCGATGGGGGTAGCGGCTAAGGCTGATGTTTGCGTGGTTGGGCCAGGTTTGGGGAATAGTTCTGTCGCTATTAATAACTGCCGGAAGCTAATTACCGGCCTTAACATTCCGATAATTGTTGATGCGGATGCGCTGCATGCAGTTAAAACTCCGACGGGTTTTATTAAGACTAAAAAGCCTTTGGTGATCTCACCACATCAAGCTGAATTTGAACATATTTTTGGTACTCAAATCCCTAAAGATGCGACTTCCTTAAAAAATGTTTTGATGAAGGCTGCGAAAGAATCCGGTTATTTTATGTTGCTTAAAGGAAGACTTGATTTCATTGTGTCACCTAGCGGTCATATTTTCGTGAATACTACAGGTAATCCGGGAATGACGGTTGGCGGGACGGGAGATGTTTTGGCGGGAATTGCCGCAAGCTTTATGGCTCAGCATTTGGATACTTTGTCGTCTTTGAATGCGGCGGCTTTTGTTTCAGGATTGTCGGGTGATTTACTTTATAAGAATTACGGATACTTTTTCAGCGCTTCTCAAGTGGCTAAAAGCTTGCCTGTTGTGTTGAAAAAAATGGTTTAATGGTGTTTACTTAAGTAACCTCGGTTTGAATATTTTTTGAAGCAAATTTTACCCTTGATTCAATCCGTTTTAAGGTCGTTTTAACATCAACCTCCTCTAAAAAATATGAAGAAAAAAATTGATTTTGCTATCGGTGGCCAGGCAGTTATTGAAGGCGTTATGATGCGGTCGCCTAATTATATTGCGATTGCTGTGCGGAAGCGTGATAACTCCATAAAGATTAAAAATAATCCGTTTAATAGCGTTTTAAATAAATTGCATATTCAAAAAATCCCTGTGCTTAGGGGGATTGTGAGTTTTGTTGAAATGATGATTATTGGGATTAAGGCGCTGAATTATTCGGCGGCTGAGAATATTGAGGGTGAGGATTTTAAGGAGGGAGAAGAGCCTGAGACAAAGGCAAAACCTGCCGAGAAAAAAGAATCCGTTTTGCAGAAAATTTTTGTGAGCGCGATGATGGTTGTGTCGATTGTGATGGCTCTCGCGCTTGGGCTTGGGCTTTTTAAGTTTCTGCCACTTTATTTAACTGAGCTGATTAGTGGCAAAAGTGCGTTTATTCAGGATAATTATTGGAGTTATAATTTGATTGATGGAGTTATAAAAATTGCGATTTTTGTGGCTTATATTTATTTGATAAGTTTCATCCCCGATTTAAAAAGGGTTTTTCAGTATCATGGTGCTGAGCATAAAGCCGTTAGGACGTATGAGGCTGATTTGGAATTAAATGCGCAGAATGCAAAAAAACAAAGTAGGTTTCATCCCAGATGCGGTACGAGTTTTGTGCTTATTGTGTTTTTGATCAGTATTGTTTTTTATACTTTTATGCCGTCTTCCAAGGAGTTTTTTCCTAAATTATTGCAGAGAATAGCTGTGCTGCCGTTTATTGCCGGGATTTCTTATGAATTTCTAAAATGGAGCGCGAAACATGAGGCTGCTTGGTGGCTGAAGGCTGTGATTACTCCGGGGCTTTGGCTGCAGAAATTGACTACTCGTGAACCTGATGAGAAGCAATTGGATGTGGCGCTTTCGGCGATTAAGGCCACGCTTGATGGGGAGGAAGAGGCTGCGGTTGTTTAGAAGAAGCAGGGCTGTAGCCCTGCTCCAACGGCTCAACACTGCTCCGACTTTGGAAGAAGCAGGATGCAATCCTGCTCCAACGGAGATGTTTTGGAAGTTGTACTCCGATTCTTAGTGTTTTGGAGCAGAGTGCAACTCTGCTCCAACTTCTGTGTTTTGGAGCAGAGTGCAACTCTGCTCCAACTTCTGCAGAGTGCAACTCTGCTCCAACTTCTGACTGCTCCAACTTCTGAAGAAGCAGGATGCAATCCTGCTCCAACTGCTGAGCGCGATTGTATCGGGCTTAATTTTCCTATAATTGTGAATGCACTTTACATAGCCGGTTTTTCCATAACCTTCTCTATCTCAGTCAGCAAATAATGAAAATCCAAATTGTCGGAGGTCTTTGTTATAGCCGTTTCTACGTGTTTTTTTGCTTCCGGGTAATTTTGGAGTTCGAAGTACATGAGGGCGATTTTGTAGTCTATCTCCTTATAAAAATCATTATCGATCTGTACCGCTTTTTGGTATTGGGCTAGCGCTTCAGCATATAGCTCGTGAGATTTCAGCAGCTCTGCGTAGGTGTAAGAATAGATTGGATTATTCGGGCCGAGTTTTATGGCATTTTCGGAGTACTTTTTGGCCAGCTCCAGGTATTCTTGCTCTTCAATTTTATTCAAACCATCCATGCTGTAGACGAGACTGATTTTTGAATATGACTGCGCTAAATTGCTATGTAAATGCGGAATCCCCGGGGAATAATCAATCGCTTTTTTGTAGTTATTTGCAGATATTTTGAGGAAATCAATTACCGTGCCCATATTTCTCTGTCCGTGAATTGCTTTTAAATAGAGGTTTCCCAGGCCCTCATATGACGGATAATAAAATGGCAAATATTCGATGCTTTTTTTGTAATATTGGATTGCTTCATCGCCCATGCGTTGGCCCTCCTTTATCCTCCCTTGAGAATAATAATAATGTGAATAATAATGGAGGATGCCTAAAGTGATCAGCGATAAAGCGACAATTAGGGCGATAACGCTTGCGATTTTGGAATTGTAGTTGACTACTTTGGAGGTCGGCGCTTTTAGTACGGATAAACTGACGCCCGTCCCGATTCCGAGGCTTAGATAAAAATAGCTTAAGGTCGAAACCATGCCGAAGCTGATGAGTACCTGACCTAAATACGCCAGGCTGGCTGCGAAGAATCCCAGGATGAGAATTTTTTGGGAGTTTTTTTCGGCTTTGATTATTGCTTTGATCATTGTGAAAAGCGCCGTAATGATCAGAAGAAGATAAAAAATAATTCCAGGGATGCCTTGAGTTGTGGCTATATTTAACAGCTCAAAATGGACGCTTTCGGGGGTGGTGCTGTAGTGCTCATTTGTGGGGAGTTTGTAATCCTCGCGTCTGTATTGGTTGAAATTATTTCTGAAAGTTTCAAGTCCGATTCCTCTGATCGGCTTTTCTTTGATCATTTCGGCAGCGCTGTACCACCAGCTGATTCGGTCGGGCACGTTTCCTTCAAGAATAAATTGGATTGTGCTTTTGGTTCTGTATACGAGAGGGAGCGTGTTTAACTTCTGCCAGAATATTGAAATTGCTGCAGTGCTTAAAATAATTACGGCGATTAAAATTATTAAGAATTTCTTGAAATATTGCTTGAGGAATTTGCGGTATGCGATTATTAAAACTACTCCGCTGCCGAATAAAGCGAATAATAAGCCAACAATTGCTCCGCGGCTTGCGGTGAAAATTAGAGTTGTTATTTCAAGGATAATTGCTACAGCAAAGAATATTTTGAGTGATTTTTTTCTGACAATGAAAAAAGCGGCGGTGGTCATGGCAATGCAGGCCACTAAAAATCCGCCAAAATGATTACCGTGCCCGATTGTGCTGAAAACTCTGAACTGCGGTGCTTGAGTCCAAGACTTGATGGCGCTTGAATGAGCGGCATATTGAGTGCCTAAATAAACGAGTAAGCCGCCTGATGCAGCTAAAATTCTATCCCTTGTGCTTTTGAAAGATAGAGTGAAACTGATTATTAAACCCAGGCAAATAAAAATTGTTAGATAAAAAAGATATATTGCGATTTGAGTGTTGCTTAAAACTCCGGCATCAACTTTTTGTGATATGTCAGAAATCTTCTCTTGAGATAAATAAAAATAAAAGGGTAAATCGCTATTATTAAAGGCCAAATACTGAATTGAATGCTTGATGGCGGCATAGCTAAACTGAAATAAACCGAACACACTGGTGATAATTCCTGCCAGTGAAGCTGCAATCAAAAAGTAAAATGCACGCGTTTTGTCGCTGAAAAAATGCATTGAAATAAAGAAAATCAGTAGCAGATTTAAGACAGTAAACACTCCGATAAATCTCCCCTCAATTCCGAGAACGCTGATGAAAAAGGCGCTTGAGAAAATTGTCGCGATGATCACCCAAAGAGCATAGAGAATCGTGAAGTAATTTAACTTGGTTTTATAAAATTCGAGGGGTGATTTTTTGTAAAAAAACAAGGCCAGTATTAAAAGAACAATTCCCGTAAAAACTCTTAAGGCGAGTAATTTTGGCATTGTAAAAACCGAAACCAAGCTGCGATCAAAAATGATCGGCATTATTATAGCGAAGGCCAGAAAGGGATAGATTAAATATTTATTAATTTTGATATTCATATTTTTTTAATTTAATGTTTATTTAATATGCGCCTTTACCGCTTAATACGACGCCGATTGTTTTTAAGATAATTATAATGTCGAGTAGAATCGATCTGTTCTTAATGTAATAAAAATCGTATTCGATGTTTTCGTGCATTGGTAAATCTTTGCGGCCAAGTATTTGCCAGAGACCGGTTAATCCGGGTTTAACCTCTAGCCTGCGGCGTTGCCAATCTGTGTATTTCTCTACTATAAAAGGCATTTCGGGCCTTGGACCAACCCAAGACATTTCTCCTTTGATGATATTTATCAATTGAGGAATTTCGTCGATGCTGGTTTTGCGTAAAAATCTACCAAGCTTTGTAACCCTGGGGTCATTGGAATTCGCTGGGGATCTTTCCTCCTCCTTAACATCTTTATGCATGGTGCGAAATTTGTAAATCTTGAAAATTTTACCGTTTTTGCCAACTCTATTATGCGTAAAAATTGCGCTACTTTTATAGATAAATCTGATAATAATGGTAATAAGAAGCCAAAAAGGCGCGAATAAGATGAGCCCGATTATTGAGAGAATAATGTCCATTACCCTTTTTAAAAAATCGTAAATTGGTGTAGATTTGCGCTTTTTGAGATCGAGACTGGGAATCCCCTCCAAATCATTCAAATCGATATCCCCTACCACGATTTCAAAAATTCCGGAGACCACTTTGAACCTGACGTTTAAGTCCTCGCACTTTTGAATTAAACTCAAA
>JAHJTR010000081.1 GCA_018829865.1 Patescibacteria group bacterium
AGGCTGAGCATTTTTTGCCAGGTGAAGACTACGTTGGTGTTTCTGTTTTGGCTTAGTATGGCGTATTTTACTGATCCCACTCCTATAACCTTGGCTATTTTTTCAATTTCTGCGTTTGTTATCTCGGGATTTTTTTCTTTAACAATATCTTTGGCTTTTTCTATCGCTTCCTTCAGAAAATCGAAAAGGAGGATTACCGTGCCTTTTCTGGTGCTCATTTTGCCTTCAGGGAAACTCATTCTGCCAAATTCCACATGAGTTCTTTCAGGTAGATTTTCTTTGCCCCAAAGCATGTCTGCGGCCTTAAAGACTTGCCTCATGTAAAGTGACTGCGCCGTATCAATGACGTATAGTATTTTTTTGGGATTCCATTCGTCGGTTCGGTATCTGATTGTGGCCAGGTCTCTTGTGAAATAAAGTGTTGCGCCGTCTGATTTCCTTACCAAGCATGTTGGTAGTTTTTCATCGGCATAATTTACTACCAGCGCGCCTTTTTCTCCTTCTGTAAAAATCTTTTTCTTGATGCCATTATCAATTATTGGCTGCATTAGTTTCTCGTAAAAACTCTCGCCTTGCACATGATCGAAATGGATTCCGCCCAGGAGATCATAGGTTTTTTGCACATCCTTAAGCGAAACTTCGGTGATCCATTTTAGTAATTTTAGATTTTCTTGATCGCCATCCTCTAACTTCTTAAATTCTTCTCGGCCTTTATCGTCCAGATCAGGGTCTTTATCTGACTCGCTGTGGAATTTTATATAAAGTTTTAGGAGCTCGTTGATTGGATCTTTTTCTATTTCATCCTTGTCGCCCCATGTACGATAGGCGTAAATTAACTTGCCAAATTGCGTGCCCCAGTCTCCAATATGATTAATACTAATTGTATCGTAACCCAGCGATTTGTGGATATTATAGAGGCTTTGGCCGATAATTGTGGAGAGTAAATGGTGGACGCCAAGAGGCTTGGCAATATTTGGCTGAGAGTACTCAACGATGATTTTTTGCGTTTTATTAGCCTCGCTGCTTAAATCGATGTTTTGTTGATTAATCAACGCCTGAATCCGGCTAGTCAAGTAATCGATACCCAGATAGAAGTTGATGAAGCCGGGGTGCGCGAATTCAGACTTTTGAATTTCGGTGGGCAGTATAATTTCATTGAGGATTTTTTCGGCTGTTTCTTGCGGTGAATTTTTGACTACCTTACACAGCTTTAGGGCGATATTGCAGGCGAAATCTCCGTTTTTTTTGTCTTGCGGATAATCGAGCTCAATTTCCGGGTAATCAACATCGGGATATGCTTTATGTACTGCGGTTTCAATCGCTTTTTTTATGCTTTCTTTGATTTCTTGATTTGTCATTTGATTAGTCAAAATTGATTACTCGTTTATGTTTAGCTGATAAATCACCTTTTACATACAATTTATATTGTATAAATTTACGGTTTTAACTATAATTAATATTACTATATTAGTAAATCCAACTTTAGAAAGATGAACTATTTTACGGCTATACCTGCATTATTAATGCTGCTAATATTATCAGCATTTTTTTCAGGGAGTGAAACTGCTTTAACGGCTTTGAGCCAGGCAAAAATTAGAGATCTCGTATCTAAGAAGAAAAAATGTTCCAAATATATCGAAACACTGAAAGACAATCCGACAAAGTTACTGGTTACGATTCTAATAGGAAATAATTTGGTGAATATCGGGGCTGCTGCGTATGCGACGTTTATTTTTACTTATTTATTTGGTTCATCCGGGATTGGGATTGCAACGGGAGTTATGACTTTTTTGGTTTTGGTATTCGGCGAAATTATGCCTAAAAGTTATGCATATAAGCATTCTGTGGCTATGAGTCAGGTTGTCTCACCTGTTTTGTATTATTTGCAGATTATTTTGTATCCTTTGATATGGGTGTTTTCAAGATTTGTTAAATCGTTTGTGCATAAAGAAGGTGATGATGAGAAGCCTAAAATAACTGAGGATGAGCTTAAGGCGATGGTGAGTATTGGGGCTGAAGATGGGGCCATTAATAGACGTGAACAGGAATTGATTGAGAATATTTTGGAGTTTAATGATAAAAAGGCTGAGGATGTAATGACTCCCAGGGTTAAGGTTAAGGGTATTGAGGATGATTTTACACTGCAGGATGCGATGGATTACGCTCTGGCTCAAAATCATACGAGGTACCCTGTATATAAGGATAGTTTAGATAACATTGTGGGGATTTTGTCTCTGAAGGAATTGGTTAAATTGATGAATGAACATTCTCCTACCGTAAAACTTGAAAAATGTAGACTTAAACCGGTGTTGCATGTGCCGAACTTTAAGAAAATTCATACTTTGTTTAGGGATTTTCAAAAAAGACGTGAACATATAGCGGTGGTGCTTGATGAACATGGTGGGACTTCGGGGATTATTACTCTTGAGGATTTATTGGAGGAAATTGTGGGGGATATTATTGATGAACATGAGGTGACGGAAGATCAGATAAAGAAAATTAAGAAAGATGAATATATGGTAAGCGGAGATACTTTGATTGAGGATATTTGTGAGGAATTGCAGCTGGACTTACCCGAGGCTTATTATCGGACGGTCAGTTATCTTATTTTGAAAAAACTTGGGAGATTCCCTTACATGGATGAGAAAATCGAATATCCTAATTTTACTATTCAGGTTGTTGAAAAAAGTGCGAAAAGGATTAGGCAAGTGGTTATTAAAAAGACGAGGTAGATTTTGGTTTGTAAGGATTACTTTTATAAACCTATCTCATCTGAAATGGCTTGCATTGATTTGAGGGCGATTTCGATGAATTCCTCAACTGAGAGGCCTAGTTTTTCGCAGTCTGCTATGCGGTCTCGGTCTACGTTGCGGGCGAAGTCTTTCTTTTTCATTCTTTTGAGAATGGATTTTACTTTGACTGAGGCGAGTTTTTTGTCGGGGTTTATTAATGCGGTTGCGTAGATCAAGCCCGTGATTTGTTCGCCGCAAATTACTGCGAAATCCAGATCCGTTTCGGGTTGAACGTTGTTGTATTGATAGTTATGAGCTCTGATTGCATGGATGATATCGGGGTTTACGCCTTTTGATTCTAGGATTTCTGCGGAATTTATGCCGTGGAGGGCGAAATCTTTTTGGACTTCGTCTTGTTCCCAGTCGAGGTCGTGTAATAAACCGGCAATTCCCCAGGCTTCTTGGTTTTGGCCTAGGTGTTTGGCTAGTCCCATTAAGACAACTTCGGCTTCGCGGCTGTGCATTACTGTGCCCGGCGTTTTGATGTTTTCTTCGATTAAGGCCATAGCCTCCGCGCGGGATATGCCTGCTTCTTGGATGTTTGTTTGGTTGGCGATGGAGTTTTGTGGTGCCTTTGTTCCTTCAGGTTTTTTTTCGTGCTCCTCGGGAGTGATTTTTTGATCGTTTGCTTGGGGGCTTGAAGCGGTTTGATGAGGTTTATATGATTCCTCAGATGGAACTGCCGATGTTGGTCTCATGAACGGGAAGAGAACTACATCGCGTAAATTTGGCTGCTGAGTTAGTAGCGCAACCAATCGATCTATTCCCATACCCCAGCCTGAATTCGGTGGCATGCCGTGTTCCATTGCCGCCAAATAGTCTTCGTCCATATCCATGGCTTCTTCGTCGCCTGCTGCTTTTGCTTCGGCTTGTTGCTCAAATCTGCGTCTCTGATCAAGTGGGTCAACTATTTCGGAGTAAGCATTAACAATTTCCCATGTGTTTACGAGTAGTTGAAAAGTGTCGCAGACATTGCCGTCTTTGTCGTTTCGGCGTGCCAGTGGTTTGGTATCTGCGGGGTGGTTGATGACAAATGCGGGTTGAATTAATTTAGGTCTGCTGACTTTTTTATAAAGTACATCAACTAAATTGCCGCGGCTGATTCCGGGGTCAAACTCCAGCTCAATCCCCTTTTCTTTTATCTGATTGACCAAAGTGTCCTTGTCTTCGCACTCCTCAATATCAATTCCTGAATCTTTTTTAATAATTTCGCGGTACGAAAGACGAGGCCATGGCCCCTTAAAATCGATTTCTTGAGGATTCCCCTCTTGATCGAGAATTGTAATTTTTAGCGTTCCGAAGATTTCGAGCATCATGTTTTGAATCATTTTTTCGGTGAAATCCATGTTATTTTCGTAATTCCAGTATGCGGCATAGTACTCAAGCATTGTGAACTCCTGTAAATGAGAAGGATCCATGCCCTCGTTGCGGAAACATCTGGCGAATTCAAAAACTCGGTCGAAACCGCCTACTATAAGCCTTTTAAGATAGGTTTCGGGGGCGATTCTTAAATATGCCGGGATGTCTAAACTATTATGATGAGTGATGAATGGCTTGGCTACGGCTCCTGATGGCTGCGTTTGTAAAACAGGAGTTTCTACTTCGATGAAGTTGTTGTCCTCTAAAAAACGGCGAATTGTTGAAATGACTTTTGTGCGCAGCATGAAGCGTTGCATTGATGTTTCATCAGAAATTAAATCGAGATATCTTTGGCGGTATTTTGTCTCTTGATCTGAAAGGCCATGAAATTTCTCGGGGAGAGGGCGCAGGGTTTTGCTTAATAATTCGTATGATGTCACGAGTAATGTGATTTCGCCGTGCTTGGTTTTGATTAATTCACCGGAAACTCCGATGTGATCTGCGTTGTCGATTAATTTAAGTTGCTTGTATGTTTCTTCCCCTAAAACGTCCTGCATAAAACAGATTTGGATTTTCCCTTGGAAATCTTGTAAATTAGCGAATGAAATTTTGCCGTGCTCGCGATAGGTCATGATGCGGCCGGCCAGTGACATATTATTTTTTGGATCTTTAATTACGTCATCCGTTTCTCTGATTTCTTTTTCGCCCAGTTCAAGGGCTTCCGACGAAAAGTGTGTTCTGGCGAATTTCTCCGGATAGGGGTTAACTCCAAGCTCTTTGATCTTTTTTAGTTTTTCCAGGCGATCTTTAAATTCTGTTGATTGGTTTGGTGTTTTATTGTCGTTCATAATTGGAATTCTTAAAATACAAGCTTTTGTATTTTAAGCCAGATTGGTTGTGAGGGCAATATGTGAATATTGAAAGTTAAGCTTACCCCTACTCCATCACATAGTGTGAATCTCTGTTTTTTTCTAAGTCGTAAAAGCGGAGTTGTTCTTTTTTGAACATTAATTCCACTCGTCCGATTGGTCCATTACGGTGTTTTCTGATGAAGAGATCGGTTACGCCTGCTCGCTCGCAATCTTCCTCATAATAATCTTCTCTATAAAGCATCATTACGACGTCCGCGTCTTGCTCGATGGCGCCGGATTCGCGGAGATCGGAAAGCATTGGGACTTTGCTTGGGCGGCTCTCAACGGCTCTGGAAAGCTGGGAAAGGGCGATAATTGGGATGCTTAGTTCGCGCGCCAGACCCTTTAGAGATCTTGAAATATCTGAGATTTCTTGTACACGATTATTGTTGTAATTGGCTTTACCGCTACTCATTAGCTGCAGGTAGTCAACCACAAGTACGTCCAAACCATGCTCCATTTGCAGGCGGCGGGCTTTGGCTCTGAGCTCGGCGATTGATCCTCCTACCGAATCATCTATAAATATTCGCATGCTGTTGAGCTCATCCATTACACCACCTATGCGGCCAAAATCCTCTTCGGTTAATTTGCCGGTTCGCATTTTCCAGGAATCGACGCTTAGTAGGCTGCAAAACATGCGTTCGACCAATTGCTCTTTTGACATTTCCAGCGAAATAATTGCTACGCTTTTGCCGGTTGAAGCGGCGTTTTGAGCCATGTTAAGGGCTAGCGCGGTTTTACCCATTGATGGTCTGGCTGCGATAATTACTAAATCTGATGGTTGCAGGCCTGAAAGAATGTTATCGAGACTGCTAAATCCGGTTGGGATTCCGCGATATTTTTCTTTGGCGTCGGGGTCGTGCAGGTCAGCTATTTTTTCGTATGTTCCGGCCAAAATTTCTGTGACTGAGACGAATTTATCTTTTAGGAAAGTTTGCGAAACATTAAATAATGATTTTTCCGATCTTTCCAAGAGTTCTTCTAAATCGGTGTTTTGTTCGTAGCCGCAAGCCATTATTTCGTTGCCGGCTTTTATCAGATTTCGCAGCGTTGATTTCTCTTTTACTATAGAAGCATATTGAATAATGTGGGTGGAGGTTGGGACTTCGTCGGTTAACTCCGCCAGATACGCTCTGCCTCCTACCAAATCCAACTTTTCACTTTTTTCCAGATTATTTGCGAGAGTCAAGAGATCGAGGGGCGTGCGTGATGAAAAGAGCTGGAAAACCGCATCGTAAATAATCGCGTTGGAATCGTGATAGAAATCCTCGGGCTTGAGCATGTCGGCCACTTTGATAATGGCGTCTTTATCAATTAAGAGAGAGCCTAAAACAGATTTCTCGGCCTCAATACTGTGAGGTGGAATTTTACTTAGTTCGTTTTGTGACATTTTTTTCGGGGTTTGAGGGATAACTATTGTTACATGGGGGAGGGGGAATAGACAAGGTTGGAGATAAAATTTTTATAAAATTTTCTGGACATGGGGGCGAAATGGGGGAATATATATGATGGGGTGGGAAAGTGTGTGTGGTGTGGAATTGATATTTCAAAATTTCAAAAAAATGGCAAGCTATAAACAAAAAATAGGTAAAAAGGGAGAAGGATATGTAGCTGAATATTTGATATCTGCAGGGTGTGATATTTTGGCTGAGAATTATTTTACGCGTTTCGGTGAAGTTGATATTGTGGCTAGTAGTGGCCATGATGCTGATAATTTTTTTGATCGGATTGAACTGGTTTTTGTGGAAGTTAAAACTCGAAGTGATGAAAATTTTGATTTTGCCGAGGAGACGGTCAGCCCAAAAAAAAGGAGGAGTTTTGAAAAGACCGTTTATCATTATTTGGACCTTCATGATTGGCGGGGGCCCATTCGGATGGATTTGATTTGTGTTATCTTAGGCAAGGATAATATGGTAAAATCGCTGCAACATGTTAAAGATATTTGATATGTCATCGAAAACAAAAAATATTTTAATTTTACTTGCTGCGCTTTTAATAAGCGGTTTTATTATTTTATGGATTCAGGTAATAAATAAAGGAACTTTGATCGTTGCCGCCAGTCCTCCTTTTACTATAAATATTTCACCTATGGGGGGGACTCATGAGTGCCTTAATGACTCTTGCTCCTACAAAATTAAACCCGGGGATTTTAATATTACGTTGCAGAAATCGGGATTTTTTGAGGAGGAAATTAAGGCGAAAGTTTTTATTTTTAAGGAGACTAATATAAAGGGGAATCTTGTGAAGATTCCTGAGCTAAATAAAATTGAGACGCTTAATCTGCCGGTTTTGCCTGAAATTATTCTTAATGCGAGACATAATCTTGAATATAAAAGCGCTTTTTTGAAGGCGGATGGTTTGAATAAGATTATTGCGGAGGCGAAGAGTTTTAAGGCGCTTAAAAATGTGGCGGTGAGTAATTTTGGGGAGTGGTTTTTGCTGGAGGGAAGTACCGGGAAAGTTTATCTTTATGGATCAAGGGGCAATGTTGATGGGGTTGAACTGAAGGATTTGAATGGGACAATTTATAAATGGGGGGCAAGTGATAAATTTATTTATTATGCTAAAGATAATGAGGAAAGGCAGCTGATTTATAGATATGATGTTGCGACAGGGAAATCTGAGCTGCTTACGAGTTTTTTGAGGAAGATTGAGAATATTGATTTTTATGCTTCGCCGGATGATAAGTTTGTGACGATAAGTGAGAATTCCGGGAACTTGGCGGATGGGAATGAAGGCGATAATACTGCGGTTGATGCGCAAAATGATACGGCTGTTTATTTGCTTGATACTGCAAATTTGAGGAAAGAGCGGATTATGTTGCTGCCGAATTTGCAGAATTTCAAATGGTCTCCGGATGCGAGTTATGCTGTTTATCAGGTGACTTCGGCGGCTGATGAGCTACCGATAATTTATATTTATAGTCGGAAAGATAATAATTCGCGGGAGACTCGGATTCCTATGGGGGTTGGTTTGATTGAGTGGATGAAAAATGATGAGTTTGCGTTTGTGTCGAGCATTGTGATGGAGAATTATTTGAGGCAGGAGGATGTAAATAGCTTTGCGCTTTTTAGTGAGAAATTTCGGTTGGCTAGCGATGGGATTAATATTTTGGATCAGGATATTGTGATGTCATATGATGTGACTGCCGATGAGTGGCGCAATATAACGACTAATAGCAGATATGTTTTGAGGATAACCGATTTGAGGGTGGGTGCGGATCTTTCGGTGGTTTATATTGTTTCGGAGGGGATTTTGTATGGGCTGGGGTTGATGTGATGCGGGGATTTTATGTTTTGTTAATATTGGCAGGAATATAGTCAATATTTTTCAGTTTGAAATGTAAAAAAGATTAGGATTATAAATTTCTATAGGTATTTTCGTCCCTTTTAGTTATTTTTTTTATCTCGATACCGGTTTCTGTGACTTCGAATATAAGTCTATATCTTCCGACTCTTACTCTAAAATGTCCTTTTTTACCTTTTAGAAATATAATTCCCGGAACTTTGGTATGATCTTTTTTAATCTGAATCATTAATAAAATAAAAACTTCTTGCTCATTTTTTTGTAGCTTTTTTAAAAATTTCTCGATTTTATCCATTTTATAAATCTTTTAAGAGTTTAATCATCTTGTCAACAGACACACCTTTACCATTGTTGTCTCTATCTGCATCAAAAATCACGGTTTCATTAGCAGTTTTAGCGACAAAGATTGGGGTTATTAAAAGATTGGAATCCTTCATTTCAACTCGATAAGTATCAGTTTTAAACTGATCTCTCCATTTTTTTGGAAGGGTGATCTGTCCTTTGGAAGTTGTTTTTGTAATTTTTGCGTTCATTGATTTTTTCTTAAAGTATTACTTTCTTACTTTAAGAATATCATAATTTTCTTATGTTTACAATTGTGGGGGAATTTTATGGGGGGGGCGATTTTATGTTTTCTTAATCTTTTGTTAATGGGGGTTTGGTATTTTGGAGGTAATTACTTTTTTGATAATGAATATGAAATGGCATAATAAATTTTGATGTTAATCTGATCAAACGCTATTGTTGCTTTTATTCATATTTAATATAATTCAGATATATTTAACTATGTACTTATGATCAATTCTAAGAATAATAAATTTGGAAGAATGCAGAAAATCAGTATAAATGAGCTGGGAAAACGCCCTGCCATCGGCCAAACTTTTGATATTGGTAATTTAAGCAAAATAAGTCATAGGGTAGCAATCATACAAAGAAAACATGAAGAAAGATATAATAACACTGGACAGTAATTCCTATCTATTATTGGATACAAATGTGATTCAGCATTTAGCTGGAGCTTATTATAATATAAAAAATCCTAAACTCTGGGCTCAAAATTTTTATCAACAAATCCAAGATAAAAAAATTCAACTTATAGTGTGTGACCTGACAATGTTTGAATTTTTAAGGGGATCAACCAGCTTAACCGAATATCTAGAAAAATTGAGACTTCTCGAAGAAATATTTCATTATTACATAGCAGGAGTAGAAACTAACGATATAATTGAAACGACAAGAATTGCTAATATTTACGAATTTAAACAGGCCTGCAAGAAAAGAGAACCATCATTTGTCGATCTATTTCTAGTTAGCATTTTAAAAAATCTAGCAGATAAAAATATTATATTGGCAACGTTCAATCATTTGGATTTTCCTATACTCTTTCTGGATAGAGAAATACAGCCAATTGATATGGGATACGAAATTGAAAATCTATGTTTTTACAAATTCAGCAAACAAAGGTATAAAAACAATTTAGTGGAATATATTAGAGCAACATACTCAAAAAATAGAACTAAAAAGAAAGATAGAAAAAAATGATATTTTTTTTGTATTCAATTGGGTTGATGTAAAAATGGCGGAGATTTTATGTTTTGTTAATCTTTTGTTAATGGGGGTTTGGTATTTTGGAGGTAATTACTTTTTATGCATTTTTTAATCAATGGCGGCAAAAATATTTTCGGCTTGTACGATGGGGATTAATCCTCATTTGATTGAGGTTGAGGTGGATATTAGCTCGGGGCTTTCGCAGTTTATTATTGTGGGGCTTGGGGATGCATCTGTGCAGGAGGCTAAAGAGCGGGTGCGGTTTGCTATTAATAATAGTGGATATAGGTTCCCTCGGCAGCGGAAGGTTGTGAATTTGGCTCCGGCGAATTTGCGGAAGCAAGGGAGTGGGTTTGATTTGGCGATTGCGGTGGGGCTGCTGGTGGCCAGTGAGAATAAAGAGGGTGTGCGGCAGAGTGGGGCTAATATTGATGGCGGCGCGGGCGCGACGAGTGGCAATCAAAATGTGGGTGATTTTTTGTTTTTGGGTGAGCTTAGTTTGGAAGGAGATTTGAAGCCGATTTGCGGGGTTTTGCCGATTGTGCATTTTGCTAAAAAGCAGGGGTTTAAGAAAATTATTGTGCCGCAGGATAATTTGAAGGAGGCTTTGCTGGTGAAGGGTATCGAGATTTATGGAATGAGAAAATTAGTTGAGGTTGTGGATTTTTTGGGCGGGAGAGTAAAAATGGAGAGTGGTGTGAGTGAAAATGATATTGATGGTTTGAGTGTTGGCGCCGCACAATGCGGGGCGAGCGATGATGATAATCGATTATCGGATGGTTTGAGCTTTGCCTATATCAAAGGGCAGGAGCAGGCTAAGAGAGCGATTACCATAGCGGCGGCAGGGGGGCATAATATATTGATGTGTGGCCCGCCGGGATGTGGGAAGACTATGCTGGCTAAGGCTACTTGGAGCATACTGCCGCCGCTTGATTTTGAGTCGTCAATTGAGGCGACTGCGATATATTCTGTGGCGGGGCTTATTAAGAATGATCGTCCGCTTATTACGCATCCTCCACTTCGGAAAGTTCATCATTCCGCTTCGATGGTTTCGCTGATCGGGGGTGGGAGTAATCCCCTGCCCGGATCAATTTCTTTGGCTCATAAAGGGGTTTTGCTTTTGGATGAAATCGCTGAGTTCCCTCAATATATACTTGAATCTTTAAGGCAGCCGATGGAGGATAAAGAGATACTGATTAGTCGAGTTAGAGGGACTGTTAGGTACCCATGTAGTTTTATGCTGATAGCAACGATGAATCCTTGCCCTTGCGGGTATGCTAAAACGAGTGGGCGTGTTTGCAGATGCAGCCCGGGGCAGATTGAAAAATATCAACGTAAAATTTCGGGGCCGCTGCTGGATAGATTTGATTTGTTTGTTTTTGTGGATAAATTGACGGCTGAGCAGCTAACGGGTGAAGGCTTAAACAATATCGATAAAAAGCCTGAGACAAGCCGTGCCGACAAAAAGTATTTTAGTTTTTTGGAGAAAGAAAAAAAATCGGAAATCGATATTATTAAGTTTGCAAAAGATGCCCAGCAAAAAAGGCAGAAAAAATTGAATGCTGAATTAAACGGTAGTGAACTGAAAAACTGCGCCATTGATAATGATTCGAAGCAGTTTTTGAAAGCGGCAATTGATAAAATGAATCTGTCGGGGAGGGGCTATGACAGGGTCTTGCGGCTTAGTCGCACAATTGCCGATATTGAAGGGGAGGAGGAAATCGGGATTGAGCATTTGGCTGAGGCGCTGCAGTATCGACCTACTTATCCGATGATTAAGTAGGTGGTTTTA
>JAHJTR010000082.1 GCA_018829865.1 Patescibacteria group bacterium
CGGCTAGTTTGCTTTTGGTGGGGGTGACAAAGATTTTAGGTGATTTTGAAAAGGGTGATATTATTAAAATCAAGGATCAGAATGGTAAATTTTTGGGTATTGGTAAATCGCAGTGGTCTTGTAACTCCGCAAAGAAAAATCGGGGGAATAAAGGCGTTAAACCTCTGATTCATTACGATTATTTATATATTTATTAAAACATTGTGACTAAAATTGCCTTAATTGGAATTGGAAATTTGGGATCGGCGATTGCCGGTAATTTGATTGATGATTTTGAGAAGGAAAATATAATTTTGTGCGATAAAAACGTTCATTGTTTAGAGGAGTTTGAGAGTGTTAAATGTGTGAAGACTGAAGAGGCGGGGTTTGCGGCAAAGAATGTGGATGTCGTGATTTTGGCGGTTAAACCTCAGACATTTACCGGTTTGGGTAAGGTAATCAGGGCTAATATTAGTGAAAATACTTTGATTATTTCGGTTATGGCGGGTGTTGAGATTTCTTATATTACTGAAGCTCTTGGAGTTAAAAATGTGGTTCGTGTCATGCCCAATATTCCGCTTAAATTGAAAAAGGGTGTTATTGCTTATTATGCTCAGGAATCTGTTGTTCGTGATTTTCATCCTCTAATAAATAAAATTCTTGGAGGATGGGGAACGACAATTGAGGTTAATAGTGAGGATAAGCTTGATAAAATAACAGCACTTAGTGGGAGTGGGCCGGCTTATTTTTATCTTTTGGCGAAGGTGATGGTTGATAAGGCGGTAAAAATGGGATTTGATAAGGATCAAGCTAATAAAATTGTACGCGGTACATTTATCGGTAGCGCGGCGATGATTGAGATGACAGGCAGCGATTTTGAGGATGAAATTTATAAAGTTGCGTCGAAGGGCGGCACTACGGAGGCGGCTCTTAAGTTTTTTGAAATTTCGGGTTTTGGTGAGATAGTGGATAAGGCCGTTGAGGAAGCTTATAAACGTAGTAAAGAATTATAAATATGAATGAATTAAATGAAATACTTGGTAAAGTTAAAGAATCCAGCAGGGAATTGGTTGGTTTAACAGATGCCGAGAGGGCTGAGATTTTGGGTGATTTTGCGGGGCAGTTGGTTGCTGATTCGGCTCAGATTATTGCGGCAAATGCTTTGGATCTCGCAAAAATGGATGTAAATGATCCCCGATATGATCGATTGCTTTTGAATGATGAGCGTATTTTTGAGATTGCTGATGGGATAAAGCAAATTGCGGGTATGAAGTGTCCTCTTGATCGGATTTTTGATGAGAGGAAGATTAATGGTGATATGGATTTGAAAAAAATATCTGTGCCACTCGGGGTGATTGGAATTATTTATGAGGCTCGGCCGAATGTGACTTGCGATGTGTTCGCGATGTGCTTTAAAGCCGGTAATGCGTGTGTTCTTAAGGGAGGAAGCGACGCGGATCATTCGAATCGGGCGATTGTGGGGATTATTAAAGGGGTGCTGGATAAAAAGGGGATTTCGGATTGTGCTGAGCTGTTACCCAATGACAGAGAAATTGTTCATCAGGTTTTTAAGGCGCATGAATTTATAGATGTTTTGATTCCAAGGGGAAGTCGTAAGTTAATAGATTTTGTGAGGGAGAATGCGCAAATTCCTGTGATAGAGACCGGGGCGGGGGTTGTGCATACCTATTTTGATGTTGATGGAGATAAGACGAAAGGGCGTGAAATAATTTTTAATGCCAAAACGCAAAGACCGAGTGTGTGTAATGCTTTGGATACTTTGCTTGTGCATAGGGATAGAGTTGATGATTTGATTTATTTGCTGGAAAAATTGCAGACTAAAAATGTGGTAATTTATGCGGATGATGAGGTTTATAAAATCTTGAGTGATAATTATCCTGATAAACTACTTAAAAAAGCGCAGCCTGATGACTTTGGCAGGGAATATTTGGATTTTAAATTGTCGGTGAAAGTTGTGAGTGATGTTGCTGAGGCTATGGATCATATTGCGAAATATAGCTCTAAACATACTGAGGCGATTATTAGTGAAAATCAGCGGACTATTGCGGAATTTGTGCGAAAAGTTGATGCGGGGTGTGTGTTTAGTAACTGCTCTACAAGGTTTTCTGATGGAGGAGTGTTTGGCTTGGGGGCTGAGGTAGGCATTAGTACTCAAAAATTGCATGCCAGGGGGCCGATGGGGATTGATGTGCTAACGACTTATAAATGGGTTTTGCGCGGAGATGGCGAGGTTAGGGAGTAGAGCTTTTGGATGATGCGTTAACAGCACAAATTAGTTAATTTATTTTAGATAGATTAATGTTTTTGGGGGGGGATGAGGTTGGGAATAGGGATATTTGCTGCGCAAATAGTTTAGGGCGGCCTATTTCGCCTTTGGGGCGAGGGTTGGGAATAGGGATATTTGCTGCGCAAATAGTTTAGGGCGGCCTATTTCGCCTTTGGGGCGAGGGTTGAAAATTTCTTTGAAATTTTCAATGTGGTGCCGCGGGAGAGACTCGAACTCTCACGGGTGTAACCCCACTGGTTCCTAAGACCAGCGTGTCTACCAATTCCACCACCGCGGCTTGTTTGTTATTCTGTGCTTAATATGGACTTAGAAAATTTATAGGGAATTGGGATTTTTATCAAGAGTTTTTTAGGTTATGGGGGTACTTTAATAGAGATTAAAGTAATTTGTGGATATTGAGGGTATGTTAGGGGGACGGACGGATTAAAGAAATGGAGCCCGATACAATCGCGCTCCATCTATAGCCCGATACAATCCCGAGAAATCCCTGGGGAAAAAGTACATAATACATTTTTCTGTATCGTATGTTTGATGTATTTTTGCTTTAAAATATAGCTAAAATGGCTTGAATAGTGTATAATTAGATATGAATTTTGAAATAAAAAAGTATGAAAGCGAAAAAATTTATTGGTATTTTAAAAAAAGATAAAAAGCTTGCTAGAAATATTAAATTA
>JAHJTR010000083.1 GCA_018829865.1 Patescibacteria group bacterium
AACATATTTATGCCGGACAGAGAGATTTCCCGTTCAGAATTTCTGAAAATTGTAATGAAATCCTCAGGTACGCCTATTCCGGAATCTATCGAACCGGGAGATCTGCCATTTGCAGACGTTAGCCCTGATGACTGGTTCGGAATTTACGTCAAATCAGCCTACGAATTAGGCATAATTCAAGGTTATGATGATGAAGGAGGGATAAGATTCAGACCTGATGCAAATATTTCAAGAGCTGAAGCAATGAAAATCCTTATTAAGGCGTTCAAAATTGACACATCATCGACTGTAGATGCAAGATTCCTTGATGTTCCGGCCGATGCCTGGTTTGCGGAGTACATTAACTACGCCGCACAAAAAGGCATTGTAAGCGGATACACAAACGGCAACTTCGGCCCTCAAAACAACCTAACCAGAGGACAAGCAGCCAAAATAGTGACACTCATATCAAACTAGTTCAATCAAAATTCATGAGATAAAAGAGAGAGGGCACCAGGTCTCTCTCTTTTAATTATTACTTGAAACGAAAGTTGGAGCAGGGCTACAGCCCTGCTCCAAAGCAGACATACTGAAAGATGGAGCAGACATACTGAAAGATGGAGCAGACATACTGAAAGATGGAGCAGAGTTGCACTCTGCTCCAAAACGTTACGAAGCGGAGTACAACTCCGCTCCAACAAAAAGCAGGATTGCATCACAAAGTTGGAGCAGAGTTGCACTCTGCTCCATTCCCCATATTAACCCTCTCCCACAAAAAAAAATAAAGAACTAATTCATAATATGCTTATTAGCCTTAACCATTCTCGTCAAAACAATCGGGAAAATAAAGGTCGAAACAAATGTCATTAATATAATCGCAGAATACAGCTCATTATTCAATATCCCCAGCTTAAAAGCACTATAAGCCAACGCCAACTCTACAGCCCCTCTGCTATTCATACCCCATCCCACCAAATATGCTTGTTTGAAAGTCATTTTTATAAACAGCTTACTCAGAAATACCCCCAATATCTTACCCGCCATCGCCACCAAAATTACTAAAAGAACCAAACCCCAGGAATTTATTATGGAAGAAAATTCAAAGTGCATCCCCATCTCCACAAAAAAGAAAGGCACTAAAACCAATCCGGTTATCAATTCAAAATATCTGATCAGCCTTTTTTCTCTGCCAAATATCGAATGAACAGCAACCCCCGCAAAAAAAGCAAAAAGAATAATTATCAAATTGATAAATTCATAAATGCCGTCATTAATCTCATTAAAAAACAGAAAAGCAAAAGCCGTAAAAAGCACAATTCCCAAAATATCATCAATAATGCCTGCCCCAATCATCAAAGAACCGATACGAGTTTTAATTTGTTTAAGTTCCAGCAGAACTTTAGCTTTTGTGGCCTCCGCAGTAATACTCATGGCAAGTCCAACGGAAACAGCAACAAGCAGTCCATAATTCAGAATAAGCATCAGAGATGCACCGAACACAAAAGGTACAATAAGCCCACAAAAAGCCATAATCAAAGAATCCTTTCTTTCCTTAATCAGCATTATCCAAGAAATTTCCAGCCCCGCAGTAAACATCAAAACAAACAGCCCAACCTTAGCCATTCTCGGCAGCAAAGTAATAAGCCCCTCATCCACATAACCACTAATTTGAGGAATACCAAAAATAATACCGAAAGAAATCATTCCCAAACCCGATGGAATCGAAAGTCTTTTACATATATAAACAACAGCATTAATTGAAATCAATATCAGAATTATCTGCAGAAACATTTATTTTATTTTTATTGTCGAATTGATTGTAGAGAAAATTGGAAATTGAGAAAAGACAGATTTAATGTTTACTGAAATAGATTGAATATTTTATTGAGAGGTAATATTTCTAATGGAGTGATAAATGACATCTCTGCATAGATAGCGACCGCAAAAAACAACACAAATGCAATAATAAAAACTAATACCCATTTTCCCCATTTAAAATTCACAGCCACCTTCTTCGAAAGATAATAAAAACCTGAGAAGGGGAGCACAAAAAATATTATCAAAACCAATAATACATCTATTATATTATTGCACTCACAAGCACATGGGTGCCGAAAAATATCCAGCCAACTAAAAGAGCTTGGCCAACAATTAACTCCAGAGCCTTTTTCGCAGCCAAATGGTCCATTCCGGCAAACCAAAGCATTTGGCACCAAGAAAAGTTTAAAAAAATTCACTAAACCTACAGCCAGAATCAAAGAAACCAGCACTTCCTTAATTCTATGTCTGCAATCTAAGAAAAAACTATACAAAATATTCTTAAGAGGCCTAAAAAATGCAAAAAGAAAGCCATACCATCCCATTATCAAAATGCCAAGAGAAGTAATCTGCGAAAAAGTCGGATTTTTAGTGACTATGTATATTTGAGAGCGGTCGATAAATTGCAGGTCACTGAAAGGAAAATAATAAGCAAAATAGCTAAACATATCACTGGAGAAGAAATTCTCCGCGAAGAAAATCGGATAATAAACAATCCCCATAAAAAATCCCTCAACTTTATAATGATAAGTGATGTAATCCAAGAAGGGCAAAACAACCGGATATAAAAAAACCGCCAGCGCCAACCCAACTATCGATCCAATCAGAAATCTTTTTTGCCAAGTGCTTTTATGCTTCATAGGTTTAATATGATTTATAGCCATTCGTCCAACCTAAATCTTTCTACCCAATCTTCACAGCAGTCCCATAAACCAAAAGCTCAGCAGCCCCGGCCATAACCTGAGAAGTCGTGAAACGAACATCTAGTATCGCATCGGCACCCAGCTTTTCGGCCTCCTCAGTCATCCTCTTAAGTGCAATATCCCTAGCTTCGTCAAGCGCTTCAGTATATTCAGAAATTTCGCCGCCCACAATGCTCCTAAGCCCAGCCAAAATATCCTTCCCAATATGCTTGGCCCGAATCGTATTACCGCGAACCAAACCAAGAGTTTCTTTAACCTCTTTACCCACGATTTGATTTGAACTTACAATTATCATATTTTTTACGTTTAAAAATTAATTACTAGATTTCATTTCTTTCAACCTCTCTCTAATAAGCGAAACCAGAATAATAATTACCCCCAAGATAATAATAGTAAAACCACCTTTGATCACCAACGGAATTTCTGAATCCTCAAAAAACTTATAAAGCCCAAAGCCCGCAATCATTAGCACTCCAGTCGATAAAACTCCTACCCCTAAAATATTTAATATTTTCATGCCTCAATTTTATCAAAGGCTGGCGGGCAAGTAAATGAGGAACCGTTATTCGCCTGATCCGTCTGGATTTAATAAAAAATTACGTATAGAATTATCGTGTTTATTTGCAATAAGCTTCTATGGGATCAGGAATTATAATCATCGGTATAATTGTCATCATAATTTTTTTACCGCTTATCGCCGCCGCATCTTTGCTTAAAAGTAAGTGGCAAATCATTATTATAAACAATATTGATTATATAATATCCTTAGTATTTGTATTATTTTTACTACTATATATTTCACCATTGAACCACGCCAAATGGATTCAGTCACTTTTTTTATTGAGCTTATTTTACACCGTCGGTTGGATTATCGCAGGCTTCATCATTTATTATCTAATAAACAAAAGATTTAAGCGGGCCATTATTTTATTTTTGATTGTAGGAGTAGCTTACGTCGGCGCATTTTATGCCAATAATATGAGAAAGATCATTTTACAAGAAACGATAAATACATTTTATTGTCCGGCTGATAATCTAAAATATTACGATAAAATATTAGGAGGCATAATATATGCCGGCAGTACCGGTTTTCTAAATGAAACTCATTGCATGATGCCAATGTGCCAAGAAGAATTCTATTATTGTAATAGATGAGATGAATAATGAGTGTATGGATGAAAAATAATATTTTAAAAAAGTACTAACATTAAAAAACCATGAAAAAAATAATATACACAGCATTTATCTGTACAATCATAATTGGCTTTACCGCTTGCACAAACAATAATACTGCTCAGCCAATCAAGCCTAATCAGCCCTACATGGAATGGCAAACAAATTTCCCCGGGGATTTTGACATGGGCATTGGTGATTGGGTGAAGGTTGAAGAAGAAATAAAGCGTCTCCAAAATGAAGGAGCAACTTTTAGACATATTAGCGATATCGAAGCAACCGGCCCCGCAGGCAATAATAGTCTGAATTATCTAAAAGAATATTTGCAAGTTCATATGAAGGAGGAATGCCCAGACTGCAGGGATATAAGAGATATTAAAATTGGCAAAAATAACAATCCGAACATGTCAGTACATTTCGAAGCCCCAGACGGAACCATTTATAGTTACGTAACAGAAGGCAACCCCGGCATGCAGATAAAATATCGGGCGCTAAAAAATAGCCAAGAATATTTCTCCTCCGACATGACCTGGGGAGCAAGCGATCCCATTTCAAAAGCCGGCGAAATCCTAGGCAAATTCACCTTCGAATACGTAGGCTACGAATGGGAACAAAAAGACGAATGGATCAAAATGGGCTGCGAAAAATCAATGGACGAATTAGTCCACTGCCAAGTAGAAAACAAAGAGTTGGGAGATACAGAGGTATTATGCAAAAAAGAGACTGAACAAAACAACAAATGCGATAATTTCAAAAAAAACACATTAAAAAACTACTCAAATATTTATCTGGACGGAGAAACCTTAAACGAAAAATACAACGTAGAGGGGAGCCGCAACATCTTCGCCTACAAAGACAAAATAGGCTTCATAGCGGGCCACGGAGGCGAACTTTACATCTTCTATAACGGCAAAAAAATATCCCAAAACTTCAGCAGAATAAGAACCCAAGCCTGCTGCGCCATCGTGCCATACCCATTTAATGTCTACAAAAACGGTATCCTATTTTTCATGGCCAAACGCGGGGATGGGTTTTATTTCTTTGAAATTGATTTGAATGAATATGTTTAGGTTTTTTTGAGACAAAGCCGACCAAATAAAAAAAGTATTTTTATCTTGACACAAATACAAATAATTGATAGTGTGTTAACACGTTAAAACATTAAGCAATCATGAAACAAGCAAAAGCAAACAACAAGGACTCAAAGGATCTGTACGAAGCAATTCTAAAACTACAGTCCGTCGGTGAATGCAAAAATTTCTTCAGAGATCTTTGCACACTTTCTGAAATCAATTCAATGGCTGAAAGATTCAAAGTCGTAAAGATGGTGGATGAAGGTATTCCATACAGAGAAATATGTAAAAAAGTCGGATCAAGCACAGCTACCATTACTCGTGTTGCTCATTGGCTACATCATGGAGAGGGTGGTTATAAACTTGTGCT
>JAHJTR010000084.1 GCA_018829865.1 Patescibacteria group bacterium
ATTCAAACTTGAAAACTCAAAAAATAACAACCTTTTCACCTCTATCTTTTCACACCTATTTCTTGGGAAAAATCCACGGAAAAGCCGGATCATCAGTAACTCCGAGCACATCACGGTGAGACGTATTCTTAAAAGACATTCTAGTTGGGATGGTTTTCCTAAGTTTCCATACAATATCCAAAATATTCCGTACAATCACGGGCTCAATTAAATGAGCATTTGAAGTCGTTATCGGATGGTTTATTTGAGCCACCAAATGAAGATTTTTTCTGCTATTCAAGGGAGATCTCCCTTGCGCCCGCCACAATAAAGACAAATTCTCCATTAGTGTCTCTGTATTTGGTATCTGATCGGAATTCCAAAAATCACCGCTCGAAGTTATGTTAAGCAAATTAGATAAAGGACTATACCTATAGCTATAATAATTCGGAATATTTTTTACTGAATCTGCTTCCCGTTTAACAGCGGGCAAAATATCTCTCTCTAGCCATTCTATCATTTTTGAAAGATTATCTATCCCTCGCGGTAATGGGTTATTTGATATCTGAACAAAAAATTTCTTGTCCCATTCGTGTGGTTGGCCTTTAGCATATTTAAATGTAAACAGAGCAGCACGAATCCGACTCTCAAAGGTTTCAGCCATCGCATATTTAAAGTTTTCCACTTTTTTCTCATCAAATTTCTTCAATTCCCGAATCATCTCAAATACAGAGTGATAAGCCAGTTTTTTTTCAATAAAATTAGCCTCCACATTGGTATGATTAGCCAGAGTTTCATCTTTAATCCCTAAGGACAGCCGAAAGTCATTTAAAATAGTAAAAATTATAGCCTGAAGTTTTTTCTTTACGGGAGGCGTACTGAAATGATTAAGTCTGCCAGAAGCACTTACCATAGTTGAAACACCGGCAATAATCCTATTTATCAGGGTTCCATCCCATGTATCATAATAAATTTTAGTTCCCGCAGGAAGATCCTGCAACAATTTAACAGGTTTCGGAATATTATTCGGCATAAAGTGATTTCTCAAAAAGGCTATGGTTCCAATCGGATCACGCGGCATATTGATAGTTGCATAAGCATCTAAAACCTGCTCCAGCAAATACAAATGTTGCTGAACAGTTTTATCATTACTTAAATCAACAAGTATTTTTGAAACAGCATTAATATTCTTATCGGTAAAATGTTTCACGAAATCACAAAAAGGTTTAGTTTTTTTATTAGAACAACTACCAGCATTAATATTATTGTCGTCGCGATTAGTAAGATTTTTCAGAACTTCTATATTAAAAAGCATAGCGTCATATGCAGTCATATACGATGTTGATATGCCTAGTCTTTTCACCTTTGTTGAATCAAAAAGATTTAATCCGCTTTCAGTTTTCGGTTTCCCCGGCACATTAAGAGCGCCCACTGAAATAGATACATTGAATAATAACTCCCTATTATTAATCTTTCTATTTTGGTCATTGTCTCTATAGTTTCTGAAATCAGCCATAATATCTTCAATATTGATTAGCCGAGGGATATCATAAGCTCTGGAACCCTTCGCTATAATCGCAATATTAACAATTTGCGAAAGAGAATTCTCAAGTAACCACCGCACGCGGCTCATCTCAGCTTTTGTTAAATTTTTAATTCTTCTCGCAACATTGACCCGTGAATCCAGATTTTTTACCCTTTGAAACGGATCATCCTCCTCTCCTCCTTCTTTTTTCCCCTGGGATTTTCCCTTAAGTTTACCAACGCCATTTCTAAAATTATCAGTTTTTCCATGCCCGCGCTGAACTAGCTCATTTTCACTTCCTTTCTCTCGACTTTTCTCCCCATACACAAGCGCCCGAGCAGCCCCCGCAATATCCCCATTATGTTTTTTATACCATTTTGGAAACAAATATTTCATTAAATCTAACACATTCAGCTTTTCAAGTTCACTAACCTCATCATTATTCAAATATTTCTCGCTCAGATGTTTAATCAGCGCCCCTCTATCCTGAAATTCAAACTGCAAAAGCGCAATTTTAGCGGCAACTCGTATTTGCTCATCCCTTTCTTCATCATCTCCATTCAAAGTTGTCAAAATCCGCAATTCATCCATGTTTAGATATTTAAGGAGTGAGGAGGTCAATATTTTTGCAGGAGGATACAACTTAAGCAGAAAATTATACTTCTCATTTTTCGCCAGCTTTTTTAAATAGTTAGCATTTTGTAAAAGATTTTCGCATGACTGAATTGCCGACCGAACAATAGGATTATTTCCCCATTTATCATTTTTAGATACTATAATCTTTAAGTATTTTAACTCGATTGAGTAAGCAATCATTTCCTCCTCTAATAAAGGTAAATTATCTTTCTTATGAGCACTATGAACAATCTCATGAATTATTGTTGAATTAAAAAAAGGTTTAATATTGGGAGCAACAAAAATTACGCCGTCCTTGAAGTGGAGACCTTGAGTACCTTCATCAGTTAAAGTTTCATATTGATCCGTAACGATTAAATATTTCACCGACCTCAAAACAGTTCTAAATAACGGATCAATAGCTAATTCTTTAAACAAAGCCTTCCACCTGGGCGAATCCTTAGACACAATAACTACTCCATTTTTAACCTCATC
>JAHJTR010000085.1 GCA_018829865.1 Patescibacteria group bacterium
ATATTTAGCCACCGTCCTAAACATCTCCTTATCACCTCGCCCCGCAGTCACATCATTAATCATATCCGCTCCAGCTTTAATCGCCATTTCCGCAACTTCAGCTTTATAAGTATCCACCGAAATCACGCCTTTAAAAATCTTCCGCACCGCTTTCACCGCAGGTATCACCCGCTCAAGCTCATCTTCAATCGAAACGTTTTTAGACCCCGGCCCGGTCGATTCTCCTCCAATATCCAAAATCTTCGCGCCATCTTTAATCATTTGCCTCGCAAAATCCAAAACCGCATCAATATCCACCACCGCCGCATTCTTAAGCCCTTTATCAAACCGCCCACCATCAGAAAAAGAATCAGGCGTCGTATTAATAATCCCCATTATCGCAGGTTCCTTAAACGTAAGTTTCGTATTTTTACATTTCAAAGCAAAATCCCCCTCACTATTTTTAAGCAAATCCGCAATACTCTCCGCAAATTCCTTAAGCCCAAAAGGCTCAAGTTTAAGCCGATTTAGGAGGAAGCTGAGCTGCTTCTCATTAGCAATCAAAATTCCGCAAGTACGCTTCCTGGTCAAAGTACACATTTCTTTAGGCACCGCAAAATCCGCACCAATAGCCAAAGCCTCTTGTTTCAGCAAATTAGCCGCCCGCAAATCCAAATCATTCACTTTAATCACGCGCACTCTAGCCTTACCCGACATTAAAGCAACGCCCGTAGCAGTCACATTAATCTCCTCCATAAACGAAACAATATCCTTACTTGAACAAATTTTTAATTCATACATAGCAAAAAAGTTATCAGGCAACAATTCTAACAAAAAAACCAAATTTCATCTAGCAATATTGACATAACAAAAACCTCTGATATTATAACGCAAATTCTCTTAATCCCAATTATATGACCTCCGAAGAACAAAAAGCAGAATCAGAAGCAGAAAAAGATACCCCTGAAAACCCGGAATATCTAGTAGATATAGTAGATATATCTCCATACACCGAAAAAGAAAATGGGGGAAAAATAGACTTTCCTAGTCACATCGCCAACTACCTACTACGCCCACTTATCGGGCTCGGACTATTAAATAGACATCACAAAAACCCGGGAGATTTCCAATTCTCATGGAAAATAAACGAAAAAGGAAATCCCGTTTTCAAACTGGGAGACAAAAACCCTCTATCATTCGAAGCACAAAATAACCCCCAAAATGGCGAAACTGATTGGTCATCAATATGGCAAGAATTCCAAGATTTCTTAATTCACACGTTAAAAGAAGAGTTCTCTGAAATTATTGAACAAACTACAGAGCATCTGCAAAAACAAGGATTTGAATGCAAATTAATTGAATACCGAATGAAAAACTCATTCGCTGACAATAGAAATGGTCAAGTCATAGAATCTATAATCCCTGAAGTGAAAATTATAGCCACAAACCCCAAAAATAATCTGACAATCATTCATTATCCAAAATCAAACCTTACAACCCTAGAAAGGAATGATGATAATAAGACGTTTGAAGCCTTTAATTCAAACAAAGACCAAATCTGGGTTGCATTAATAGAAGGATGGGAAAAAATAATATCAACAGCTGAAAACAACGTAAAAAATATTCAAAAAAAATTAGACGAAGAAAGAAAAATTATCGAGGGAAAAATAAAAACACTTTTAAGTCGAATAAAGAAAAACCAAGAAAGAAAAGAATTTCTCGCCGAAACAGGGACAAGTGATCTATCCGAAATATTAAGTTCTCTAAAAAATGGCAATAATCACTCTGAAAATAACTAAAACAAGAAAATATTGATTTATACGGTTTTTTCAAAAAATATCCTCATTTGAATCTCCAAAACAAAAAGGTAAGATAGGTATAAATCAAACAGCTATTTTAATGAACAAACCAAACCTCCTCATCCCAACCCCCATCTACCCCCCGATCATCGGAGGCCCCGCCACCTACAGCCACGAAATCGCCACGCGCCTCAAAGACAAATTCAACATAAAAATCATAGCTTTCGCCGAAGAAGCCATCCCGATCAAAGGCGTAAAAATCATCCCCCTAAAAATCCACTACAAATTCCTAGGATTTTTCAGGAGACAATTAAGCCTCCTCGCATCGCTGACCCGCAACATCAAATGGGCCGATTTCGTCTACATTCAGGGACCAATAGTAGTAGGAGTAGCATCCGTAATCATCTGCAAAATTTACAAAAAGCCGCACGCACTCAAATATGTAGGTGACATAGCCTGGGAAAAAGCGTTTGGAGAAGGTAAAACAAAAAAATTACTCAACGACTTCCTAGCCAAACCCGACGCCGGATTTAGAATCAAAGTCTTATTAAAAATCCAAAAATGGGTTTTCAAAAACGCCAAAAAGCTCATCGTCCCGTCTTATTATCTAAAAGAAGTTTTAGAAAAATACTACAACATTCAAGAAGAAAAAATTCAGGTCATTTTTAACGCAGTCGATTTAAAAAAGTATAAGGAGTTTGAAAACAGAGCCAAAAAGCCAAAAACCTCCTCCCAAATTAACATCGTAACAATCGGTCGCCTGGTTAAATGGAAAAATATTGAAGGAATAATCGAAGCGATCGCTCTCCTATCAAAAAACAACAAACAAAAAACCGCAAACCAATCCCAAAAAACCCTCCCCCCACTCCACCTAAAAATAATCGGCGAAGGCCCCCTACAAAACAAACTACAAAAACTCGCCGCATCGCTAAACATCACCAATCAAATCCACTTCCTGGGCCGCAAAAAACACGATGACGTACTACAAGAATTAAACAAAGCCGATCTCTTCATTTTAAATTCGTTCTACGAAGGCCTACCCCACGTCATAATCGAAGCCATGCTCTGCAACTGCCCGGTAATA
>JAHJTR010000086.1 GCA_018829865.1 Patescibacteria group bacterium
AAAAGGTGCATTTTATATTCATGATACAAAGAAATGGGATTGCGAGGTTCCGTCTTTGTATAATAGATATATTTCGATTCAGTTAATTCCGACAAATGAATATGATGGGCGGAATGTTGTTGCCAGAGTGCATAGTGTTGTTGAATGGCAGGAACATACCGGTACAAAGCGTGTTGATTTGGCTGAAGATTTCACTGACTGGAGGCGTGGACCTCTATAAAATATAATTAATAATTGATGAGATTAAATTTGAAATTAAAAAAAGGGTTTACCTTAGTGGAGATGTTGATATCTATACTGGTTTTTGTGATTTTTTTGACTGCTACTTCCGGTTCTTATCTTTCTCTTGCTAGGTCGATTTATAATGCTAATCAGGAGAGGAAAGTTTATTCGGCGGCTCAGGATATTATTAATTTGATTACTCTTGAAGTTAAGAAGGGTGTTGTGGATTATGATTGTTATGAGGCTGAAGCTATTTTGAAGATGCGGATTGATGCGGGGTTGGTGAATGATAATGCGGCAAACCTTTCAGAGCGAATATTGTTTCAGTCTCCGAGTAGCGTTAATTCGGGTGTTGATATGTTTTGTGCGAATAATCGCTTGAGGGGAGATAGAGATTTGGTGATTCGCTCCAAGGATGGTAATTCCAGATTCATTGTTATTTTTGAGCCTCAAAGTGATGGTGTTTCGGGGAAGATTAAGATTGCCAGGCAAGTTAAAACTGAGAAATTGGGTGAGTGGAAGTTTGGTGAGTCTTTTGATAGACAGAATTATGCTGAAGTTGAAGTTCCTGATAATATTAGGATTAAGGATTTGAAATTCAAGGTTTCACCGGGTAAAAATCCTTTTAGATATACTGATGTTGTGAAATTTCAGTTCCAGCCTCAGGTGACGGTTTTGTTGGAGATGGGGGCGAGCTTAACGGGGCGGGATGATTATTCTCTGCCAATACAAACTACAATTTCTTCGAGAGTCTATAATAAATTAGCTACATTATGATAAAAAATGTCACTTCAAAAAGGGCGAGCGCGATTCTGGTTTCACTGCTGGTGATGGCTGTGTTGATTGTGATTGGAATTGCGATTAATGAACTTGTGGTTTATGAAATTCGGGTTCAGGCGGATGAAGTGCAGAGGCTTAAGGCTTATTATGCTGCGGAAAGTGGAATTGAAAAGGGGCTTTTGGATATTTATGAACATAATATTCCCGGCTACACTCGGCCTGAGATTTTACTTGTGGGAGGATCAAGGAGTGATGAGAATGCTAATTATGTACAGCGTGAAATGACCGATGGTTTTGCTGATAATGATTTGCGTAATTATAGATATCAAGTTTTTGGCCAGGATGATACGGTGCCTTGCGATTTTTTGGTTGATGAGAAGATTGAAGGGCCTTATGGAACTTTAGAAATTAATGAATCGGCGACCATACCTCTCCATAAATATATTGGAACTGATGATTCGGGTGATAAGAAAGAGGAAATTGAGGATTTTGCGGTTGAGTATTATGTGACTCCTGAGGGGTTGGCGAGATTGCTGACTGAAAATGAAAAGACCAGGCAAGATGTGCTTAGATGGAAGGTTTTTGCTTTGACGGCAAACGCTCGGAGATTTCTTTATGGTGAGGAGACCGATGCTATTTCTGATTATGTGCCTTTGAAAAATGGGTTTAATACCAAGGATATGCCGACGCGATTTGCTTCTAATCCTAAAATTGGTGAAATAAATACTGATCCTAAATGGGCTAGTGCAAAATATTATAAGCGTGAGGTTGGTATTAATGAGTATAGAATTTTGGATACGTATCCGGTGAATCAGTTTGTGAAAGAGCATTCGTATAATTTCTTGATGATTACTAATGTGCTTGGGAATTTGGTTATGCTGCAGGGTGGTAAATTTGTGCCTGATACGAGTAATCCCGGATTTGAGGATCTTTTGAATGTTCGTAAAATTCATTATCGTGTGATAACGAGTCCTGATAAAAAGCTTGCTTGTAATAGTTATATGGTCAAGGCGGATGGGTTTATTCATGGGGCAAAGCAAAGTTTGGATGTGAGGATTGCGCTTGATACTTTCTTGCCGGTGTTTGATTTTGCGTTGTATGAGATTAATCAGTAGGGGTTTACTGAATTGTGTTTTTACTTTAAATTAAAGCTTGTATTAAGCTCTAATCCTATTTTTATGAATGAAGAGAAGAAAGGTAAATTTTATGTAACAACTTCGATTGCTTATGTGAATGCTGCTCCTCATATTGGATTTGCCATGGAGGCTTTGCAGGCGGATGTTTTGGCTAGATATAAACGTAATCAGGGATATGATGTTTTTAGTTTGACCGGTACTGATGAGCATGGGGTGAAATTGTATCAAGTTGCGAGGGATGCGGGTAAAGAACCTCAGGCTTTGGCTGATGAAAATGCTGAGAAGTTTAGAGGGCTTAAGGATTTGCTTAGTCTTTCTTATGATCATTTTGTTCGAACAACTGATGATAATCATAAAAAGGGTGCTCAGAAATTGTGGAAAGCGATTGAAGCTTCAGGTGATTTATATAAGGATAAATATACAGGGTATTACTGTGTTGGCTGTGAGGCTTTTGTTACCGAAAAGGATTTAGAGGACGGGAAATGCCCTATTCATAAGAAAGAGCCTAATCATTTAGAGGAAGAGAATTATTATTTCAGACTTTCTAAATATCAGGATCAATTGGCTAAATTAATTGAATCTGATGAGCTTCGTGTTGTGCCTGAATCTCGTAAGAATGAGATTTTGTCGCTTATAAAAGGAGGGCTTAGGGATGTGAGTTTTTCA
>JAHJTR010000087.1 GCA_018829865.1 Patescibacteria group bacterium
GAATTGATGAAGATCTGGCAGTTGAGATCGCGCAAGAAGGACTTTAAATTTGCCATCCCCAATCACTCCTGATATATTAAAAGAGTTATGAAACACTTGAGAGCAAGAAAATAGCCACCTAAAAATCACATATCTTTGTGGTTCTTTTTGGTGGCTTTTCTATTTTGCCCTCGTAGCTCAAATGGATAGAGCAAGTGTTTTCTGAACACAAGGTTGCAGGTTCAAATCCTGCCGAGGGCACCATTAAATTTGATAGAAAAAGAATTAAAATAAAACAATATGCCAGCCATAATAATAACCCTTTTTATCGGATTCATCCTCGGTTTTGCAATAGCAAAACTAACAACCGAAAAACAGACCGCAATCGGCAAATCCACACAAACCCAAATCAGCGCCAAACAAGAGAATAAAGATAGAATCATTGCATATCTAAAAGTCCCTCTACGCTCTGAGTACAGAGCTACAGAGAATAAAAAAATAAATTCAATCACAAACAATGAAGTAGAAAAACTAATCAAAGTTTCTGATGCAACTGCAACAAGGTATTTAGATGAGTTGGAAGAAGAAGGCAAGGTAGAGCAGATTGGGGAGAAGGGGAGGTTTGTTAAGTACCGGTTGAAGTAATTCAATGGGTCAGGGGGATGAGCCATTGAAAATAGGCCAAATTAACCATTTAGCTTGATTTTTGGTTTATTAGGTGCATAATAACATTATGATTAAAAAACAACCATGGGAACAATTTATTCATTTTTGGTCGCAATTCTACGATGAGCAAGGAGATGCTGATGAGAAATTTTATAATCCTTATATTAATGATTTGAGCAAGGAAGATTTTTTAGATAAACTATGGCGATGGAAAATGGGCGTTCATTTCCACAATAGAAACAATCAAAAGGCATTAAGATTAATGGAAGAACAAAAAGAGCGAATAAGAGAATACAGAAATACTAAACCCACATTTGATGAGCTGTGGAATTTTTCAAGAGAGATATTTGCAGGTGGTTTAATTTATTCCATATTTTTAATCCATATTTGCAAGCCAAAAGATTATCCAATTTTTGATCAACATGCTTTCAGGTCTTTTATTTTTCTCACCAAAGGAGAGATTATCAAAGAGCCTCAAAATATTGCAGATTATAAAGATTACAAAAGATTTATTTTAAAAATTCATAAGGAATTTGATGTAAATTTACGCGACATTGATAAAGCTTTTATGGCTTTTGGTCAATTTCTTAATGATCCTGTAAAATTTATGAAGAAAGGACGTGTCTAAACATTAGGACAGGACTCCATTGATATAAGTAAAATTTAAAATAAAATGTATGTTTGAAAATATTTGGTGGTGGGTAATTATAATTGCTCTTGCATTTACTACATTTTTAATAATGCTTAATGGTTTCTTACGAGGCAAATGGAAACATCACACAGATGCCGTTCTTAGTGCCGCCCTGTTGGCCCTTTTGGTTTTATCGGTAATATTATTTGGGTGGTTTATAGCACTATGTCATTTAATAGGATTATTTGTTTTTGGGGCACTTATATATTCTGTCGCTGCTCGTATTGCTGCACGTCTTTTAAGGCATTAACATACAATATATAAAATAACAATTTAACCTAATAAACAATATGCAAACACAATACAATCTCAACATCAAAGATAAAAAAATTGACTTTGCGAATAATACGGATGAATTCGTGGAAGTAGTATTCGCGATAGACAACAAAGAAGTCAAACAAGGCAGATCATACTCCAATGAAACGCGAGGATACTGCTATCCACCAGGATATGAAAAAGATATTAAAACCATGAAAAACGGAGATGCATTGCCATTTTCAAAGACAGGAACAGTAAAGGCGTATATTTTTGAAGGCAAAGGCAGTTACAAAAAACGCGATTATAGCGTGCCAACATTTATTGCAAGGAAGCTTGGCCAACAAAAAGCCATGTTTAAAAGATTAGCAAATATGCCTTCAAGAGTTTTGGAGATGGAGTATTAATAAAACAGCTATAACACCAAAACAATATTAAACATGAACCATGAAACATTGAAAAAATTCTTTAATAAATATATCAATAAGTATTTAAAAAACTACACTTTCTTGTGGGACTGGGGAAACGGCAACCCCCATCGTAGCGCGTTGGATACTCCAAAGGAGTCTACTAGCGCCCCGCAGTAGAGCCGAATTTCTGCTTTTCAGACCCACAAGAGAATGTAGTTAAACTATAGTATAGCATAATTAAATTTATTGTACAGGGGATAACTGGAATTTTTTACTAATATAAGGTAAATAATCGTAAAATTTGTTAATAGTAATCATCATAAATAAAATATAAAATAAAACAATATGTCATTAGTAATCATCATATTCATAGTAGGAATCATAATCGGATTTTTGATTTCATACGCGTATTTTAAAAGCGCTGAAAAATCAGCAATAAATCCATTCGTCAAAGCGCAGAGCGCGAAAAAGGAAGAAAATAAGGAGGCAATTGTGCGCTATATCCGAGAGCATGGGAAAATCGCGAATAATGACGCGGAGCGCTTGCTCAAGGTGTCTGATGCCACAGCAACGAATTATTTGGAAGAATTAGAGCAAGAAGGCATTGTTGAGCAAATGGGGCAGGGCAGGAGCGTGTATTATCAGCTTAAATAATCGGCTAAACCAGGCTTAGCCGATTAGATGTATGAATAAAAAAGTATTTACATTGTTTTTAGTTCATAAAGACAACAAAGTCCTTCTTGGAATGAAGAAGCGCGGTCTTGGTGAAGGCAGGTGGAATGGGTTTGGAGGCAAAGTAGAAAAAGATGAGAGCATTGAGGATTCTGCTTTGCGGGAAATAAAAGAAGAAGCAGGCATTGTGCCGTGCGACTTATGTAAGCGCGGTATTCTTGAGTATACATTTGAGGGTAATCCAGAGATTTTAGAAGTGCATCTTTTTAGCGCTTCTGAATTTGACGGAGATGTTTGTGAATCCGAAGAAATGTGTCCTCAATGGTTTAAAGAAGATGAAATTCCTTTTGATGATATGTGGCCTGATGACAAACATTGGTTTCCTTTATTATTTTCTGGTAAAAATTTTAAAGGCAAATTTCATTTTCAGGATTACAATATTATATTAAAATTTA